>JBGPAN010000056.1:0-12212 GCA_041480785.1 Bacteroidota bacterium
ACACCGAGGCAAGCTCAAGAATTATCACATATCGGATCTTGATGGTCCTAAGAGGCATGAGAATCAGCGTGACCACAAGTGCGAGGATAATGATGAGGGCAAATTCCAGCGTGGGCTCTGCTCTCTGGATGTAGGACTGATCGAGGATGTTCTGGATGGCGGTAGCGTGAATTTCCACCCCATTCATGGACGTTGTCCCATCGGGGTTGAGCAACGGAATCGAGTGATAGTCTCGCTCTTCCGGCATCGTTGAACCGATCAGAACAATCTTGTCCTTCAGTGAAGCCTGGAGTTCGGCATCGCCGTCAAACTGGTCGATGTCTGTGCCATATTCGAGCTCTTCTTTTGTCTTGAACGTAGAATCGTCTATAACCTCGGTGCATTTGATGTAGCGAAATGTATTGTCGGGACCATAGTAGTTGAGGAGAAACGAGCGCCCATCATAGCGGGGGATCAGACGATCCCCGAGAGCAAAGTTCTTTTCGGGCAACCCTACAACAGCAGTATCGTTGAGGCCGAAAACGGAATTCAGAACAGCAAAACCAAAGGTTGGGGTAAGGAAATTGCCAACATAGATCATGGGGAGGTACCGTCGCGCAACATCATCGCGGTCCTTGCCGGCGATGTTAACGATGCCGACGCGTCTACCCGGTTGATAGAAAATATTACCGTAAGAGCGCTCAAGCGTGCTCAACCGATATTTCCCGCCGCCCGTCGACTCTTCGTACTTCGCGGCGAGGACAACGTTTTTGTATTTCGTCAGCACGGCGTCAAACATGGCATCCGATGCGCTATCGCGCTTAGATTCAAACGTGACATCAAGCCCGATTGCCCTCACCCCGCATCGCTCAAGGTTTTCAATAATGTGTGCATAGTAGGAACGCGGAAATGGGAATGATTCCGGGAGGGACTTCATGTCGTCCGGCGAGATTTCGACGATCACGACGTTGGCAAGCTTCTTCGCATCCCACAACTCGCCGCTTGCTTTCAAACGTTCATACCGTTGTTGATACCGGTAGTCGGTAGTAAGGTGGTCGACGCTTTGAATGAAGCCGGGATCCCACAGTCGGATGAGTGCAACAAGAATTCCAATCCCCAGCCCGATTCCAACCCTGACAAACCATGTCAGGGCCTTCTTCTTGAACATAGAGGAGGCCATTGAACGCCTTTCAGATGTCAGACTTAGAAGTTGAACCGATAAATCAAGCTCACGATGTTGTCGCTTTGGTAGCCGGAAGTGTTGATGGAGTCATATTCAAAAGCCAACGCATGGCTGCTGGTGATGGTGTAGTCGGCGCCAACCTGCACAAGTGTCCGCTTGAGATCGCCTGACGAACTACTCACCGTCGAGGCAAGACGCAGCTTTTCCTCGAGCAGACGATACTGGGCGTTGATCGAAAGAGAGGTAAGTTTGAATTCCTGCGCGTACATCCCCGCAAGCGGTACAGAAGTCAGGGAAGAGCTCTGCGTCATGTTGGTGTTGAATGAAATCGTCGTCTGCAGAGGAATTCGGAAATACGTTGTGAGAGATCCGAAATAGCTGTTATTCTTTTGCTCGCCGCGGTTCAGGTTGGCGGGCAGGTTATCCTTTTTGTCGGACAGGTTTGCACCAAAGGAAAGGTTGTGACGCGCACCGAGCGTAAAATCGTAGTTGATTTGAAGAGAGATTCTGCTGGTCTGATCGTCTGCAGCGTAAAGCTTCTGAAGGGAATCTTTTTGGTTTGCATCGCTCGTGCGTGTGAGACTTCCATAGCCGATCGTAAACGACGGCAGGTTGGCCGCGGGAAACACCGTCAACGATCCGTTCACGTTGCCGTATTTCGTGGTGGCAACCTTGGTTTCGGCCGTGTTATCCTGTCGTTGTTCGTACGAGAGGCTCAGCAGAATTCTGTTCTGGAGCATTCGGATGCGGTCTGAAAGCGCCAACCCCTGGATATCTGCCTGGAGAAACTCGTTGCCAAAGGAGAGGTACGCTGCGCCGCGCTGATAATACTGTGCCCGGATGAAGTTGTTCAGATAGTTCAGCGAAAGGGTGCCATCATAGGCGACACCGGGGAGACCCTTTCCAACAGGGTTGAGCGGGAACAAGTTTTCATTGATCGTGATGAATTTTCCCCCGAAGTCGGCGATCTTTTTAAGATCGTCGGCTGTTTTCTGGCGATCAGCCTTTTGGGATGCCGACAGAGTCGGATCGTTCTTTCCGGCAAGGAGATCGTAGTCTGCATCCGTGAAGCTGCCCCCGCTGATATCGCGGTTTGTCAAGCTTAACGACGCCTGCCCATCGATGCGGAATCGCTGGTCGTCAAACGCGATGAGCACATCAGTTCCTGCAACGAGGTTTTCCTGGGGCGTGAGGCCGTATTTGATTGACTCGACCTTGTCCTTTGAATTCATGTACGTAAGCCCAAACTGAAAATTCTCTCCTGAGCCAAAGCTCGGCCGGATTGCGATAAAACTCCGGGAGAATGTACCAGGCTGAAAGATCGAGTACTGCAGACCGGACTTCTTCAGGGTGTTCAAAGGTCGGGATTTGACGGCATTGGTGTCGGCAAACGTGGTGTCGTGAACGGCAATTCCATCGATACTGCGCATGGTTTCGCCGTAGGCGAAGTCGACGTTGAAGAACTTCAAGAATAGATTTGCTGAAACGCCACGCACGCGTTTACCACTGACGATGTTCGTCGGGAATTTTGGGAACGCATCACCCAGCTGAACCTTGAGGACATCGAGATCTCCGTACGCCAGGAAGCGATCCTGCGGCTGGCGGTCGGATTTTTCCTCATTGGTGATGAAAATGTTCGAGCCAAAGTTGAGAGACTTGTATGTGCCGGCTGCCTGCAACTGTCCCCGGATAAATGTGTTTTTTGTCGCAGCAACATTTTCGTTTCGGTATTCCGCCGAACCATTGACCCCAAACCGAAGCCTTGTCTCTTCAGCCGCGATTGCAGCAGCCGTTGAGAGGCTGAAGTTTGATTCGATTGTGTGGTACAACCCGCCGCTCTTGTCATAGAGCTCGATGCGGAGAAACTGAACGCCAAGAGTCAACGGGCGGGGGAAGGTTGCGGGCGAATACAGGATAACATCGTCCGAGAAAATTGCCTGTGCTGTAACATCGACACCATTGAGGAAAAGTTTTGTGCCTTTCTTGTCGACGTTGTCAGAGGCGTAGAAAAGCGAAACGGCAACAACAAGATCTTCGTTTGCCACTGTTTCGCCCTGCTCAGGGCTGAGAACGCGCACCTCGAGGGATTTTGGATCAACAGGTTTCACCGTAGCCTTGAGTGGAGTTGACTCAGCATTTTCGATGGGGAACGTCTCGGATCGGCCGTTTGACAGCGAAACCTGGATGTAATACTCGATGTAGGGTGGCAAGACGTATTGCGCCGCAATGGTGATTGTGGCAGAGTTGCCAGCCAGGAGCATCTCTTGCTGCCGGTATTCACTTTCCCCGAACCCGCGGTACTTGAAGTAGACGCGCTCAACATTGCCGCTTGGGGTGAACTCAACACTGACGGGCAAAGGCTGGTTTTGACTCACGATAGGCGCATTGACGCGCAGGATGACAGAACTCACTTGAGCTTGAGCCGTGAGGAAAGCCGCACAGATCATACAAACAACGGCTACAAGAGAAACAAGAGAGCGGTTCATGAGGGGTCTCCTGTGATAGTGGGAGGTGACAGGGAAAGGCGAACTGACAGTTTGACCAAAAAGCAGACGGCAGGTCTCCCGACCTGCCGTCAATGTATTAAAAGCAACTACGAGAAGCAATAAACCGACACAGTGGCCTCATCAGTTTATTCTTCGTACGAGATCTGTAGGAAACGTAACTCTCCATTGGGTGTTGTTATTGGGATCTTGAGGTACACCACCCTTGGTTTTATCGGCAGCGTGTACGGATTTGCTTCAGGGGTTATTTGCGGGAACGAGTAGGTCTTCCCGTCCGAGCCGGTCATTGAAAAGTAGTACTCGAACGTCTTCGTCGTGCCCGCCTTGATGTCGGTTCCGGGGATTGTGCCAGAGAGATTGAGGCCACTCATCGTCAACGTCAACGTCTTGAACGCCGGCTCACCCTGATTTCGGTAGCGCATGGTTGCCTGCGTAAGATCGACCGGTGGGTTCGCCAGAGAGATCCTGAGCGCTGCCCCCTGACCAGATTGCAGGGTGCCAGTGAGGGATGTATTCAGGGAGAACGTTGTCGTTGTTGTGGTCCGGTACCCGGCGACTGTATCTACTGTAGCGCCCTGGTTCACGCCGGAGTTTGGATTGTTGTTTTGTAGCGCCCTCACTGAGGCTGTATCGGCTCCTCTGCAGCCCGTGCTGTCGATGAAGCCCGTCTGGCCGGCGCGCACCACGAACTTACAGTCGGTTCGCGTGCTCGAAAAATCTGCAATCCCCGTGATGAGCGTGAGATCCGAGGTCGTTGTGCCGGGATCGAATCCTGTTCCCCCCTCTGTGCCGCGGATCGAAGCCACAGAAATCGGCGACGTGAAGCGGAATTGCTCCGTTTCCTGTTTCTTGATGTTGAAAACAGCTCGTCCCCGTTCGATGAAAATGTCACGATTCAGGATCTTGTTGCCCGCCGTCTCTCCCGAAATTGTGATGATTGATTTTTCGCGCACCGAAACCTTTGACTCATCTGCGAACTTGATCATGGCAAGGGATTTCTCCTGCGTCCGGACTTCATAGCCAGCCTTCAATTCAGAGAGAAGCAACGCCTTGCTCCAACCCGACGTCGGACCCGACCGCCGCTCGACATCCTTTACAACCTTAATGATGTACGCTGCGATTGGCTTCTTGTCCTGGAAATTCCACGCCGGTGCCGCCAGAAGAGCGGCGACGATGACGATAATCACAAGAACAAATGAACGATTCATCGGAAATTCCTCCATCCAGGATGTTATTGGGTGACGCCGGCGTTGGCTCGAACGTTGCGGCGTGCAAGATCCGCAAGCCACGCCAGCACCTGTGAAACGTCGATCGACCGGGGTGTCCCATTATCACCCTCTTGTAGAAAGATTGGGTTTGAGCCTGGGGGCGCGAGTGTGTACCCAGAATTGACCAGGTTGTTGTACGTTGAGCCGATAGGATCTGGAGAACTCATAAGAGCCGCAGCAAGTTGGGCGAGGAGCGGATCGTTCGAGACCACGGTGAAAGACCACACGGCACTGCGCCGCACATCGGTGGAGCCCGTGGAGCCAAGGAACAACCAGGAGTATTTCTTTCCGGCAGTCCAGTTACGGATAGCAATGCCTGGATATGTGGCTTGTACCTGGTTGCCTCCGAGGGAGGTGACCGGAACATCGAGCGCCTTCAGTGGCGAATTGAGGTCACGTGTGGCGTCCTCTTGGGATTGTGTAAGCGACGAATGCTCAAATGCAAGCAATCGACCCGGGATAGAGTTTTCAAAACTAAAAACCACGCTTCCGGTTGATGGAACCCGATCCCCGTTCTGCGGAGACGTGAGATTGAGTATTGCTTCGTTTGTCGAGGCGCCTGAGATCTGAATGGTGTGCTCGCCCGTGCCCAGCGGCGCGCCGGTATTAGCGTCCCTCAAGATGGCGTCGATGACATAGCTGCCAGTGGGGATGGAAGCAATGCCGCTCGTCATCTTGTCTGCCAGGGCATCGATGCAAGGTTGATTTGCAGGGGGGCTTGTGACGGAGATTCCACCAGCCCCAGTGAATGAAGCAGAGTTGAGGTCGCGCCCTGCGCCAGAGATTTGAAACGAACCCGTGGTTGCCTCTGCAATCTCACCATTGCACTGTGTTATGGATGATCCCGATGCAGTAACCGTAACCTTCAGCACTACCGATTTCGACTGACCGGGCGGTAATGGCGGTATAACCGTTATCCGAAGGATTTGACCTGCAACATCGGCCTTAAGTTTTCGATCGAGACCGATGTATTGAGTCAAATCGACGTTTCCCGTCGGGAGACCTATAAACTGAACCGTATAGGTATTGGTTTGGGCGAAGGAGGGGGGAGCGAGGAACAGCCAGGTTCCCAACGCGGCGAGCACCGCGCAGAAACGTAAGAAACTCGTCCCATCGGCCAACAGAAGTTTTTTCATAGAGATCCCTCCTTGTTGAAGAAGATAATTTGCTAAGAAACTAAGGCACAATGTCTTGAGTAGAGGTGACAAAAGTCACACGCGGAGAGACTAAAATCGAATGATATCATTATACAGAACGAAGGCCATAAACACAAGCAACAGCACGAAACCGACCTGTTGAATGGCAATTTTCACCTTCGCTGGTATCTCGCGGCGGAAAATCCCTTCGTACACCAAGAACACGGCATGACCACCGTCAAGTGCGGGGAAGGGAAAGAGATTAAGGATCGCGAGGTTCATGCTCAACAGCGCCATAAAACCCAGGAAGCTTATGACGCCCACCTCTGCCGAACGAGTCGCCATCTTTGCAATCATGATGGGACCCGCGACCGACTTGGAAAACGATACTCGTCCGATAAAAATCTGATAAATACTTTTGAGGTTCATCCAGCTCATATTCCAGGCGTCAGACACCCCCTCGGGCAACGAGGCAAGTAGCGAGTAGTGCATCTGTTCAACCGGTCCGGTGTAGACAGGAGAAAAACCGACGCCGATTTTTCCATCAGCGGTTGGTGTGATCCGCGCCTCCTGAATGGCCCCATCCCTTTTCCACCGAATAATAACCTCTTTGCCCGAACTTCGCTTGACGGTTTCTTGCAAGGACTGGAAAGAAATGGTTTCCCCATTCACACTGAAAATCATGTCGCCGGGTTTGAGGCCGGTTTTCTCGGCGGGCTTTCCAGACTCGATGCTTGTGATAAAAGCGGCCATTCCCGTCGGATACAAGCCAAAGCGGTCTTCGAGAATTGCAGAAGTGAGGGGCTGCGTCATCGTGATCGTTATCGGCTCGCCACCGCGCCGGATGTTCAGCGTCAGATTTCCTGTCAGAGCCTCTGTATAAACGAAGTTTTCAATTTCTTCCCAGTGAGCTACCGCCTTGCCATTCACACTGCCGATGATGTCCCCCGCGTGAAAACCCGCTTTTGCTGCGGGGCTTTCGGGCGCCACATACCCCACCTCAGTCACCGGTCGTACAGTCTTGCCTTGGTAGTAGATGATTCCCCAGAAGATGACAACTGCGAGAAGTATGTTCATAGCAACGCCTGCGCAGATGACAATCATCCGCTGCCAGATCGGTTTCGCACGATACTCCCAGGGTTTAGGATCTTCATTGAGGAAATCAGTATCGAAACTCTCGTCGACCATTCCGGCAATTTTGACATAGCCACCAATGGGAATCCACGAGACACAATAGTCTGTATCGCCGATTTTCTTTCCAAAGGCGCGTGGTGGAAAACCAATGCTGAAGCGGTCCACACGCATGCCAAAAAACTTGGCGGCAAGAAAATGCCCCAGCTCATGTACAAGCACGAGAACGCCTATCGTAAGAAGGAAATAGAATGTTGTTGGCAGAAAATCCATTGAGATCTCAGTTGACAGGGAAAACACAAAGGTTCGGAGGGCAATCCCCCATAGTAATACCGAATTTCTTATAAAAGAGTTTCCACGAACGCCCGAACCTGACGATCAGCTTCTATAATATCCTGCAAATCGGGGCGTGGGCACGTTTTGTGCATCGAAAGAGCGCGCTCAATGACAACCGGTATTTTTTCGAATGATACGCGGTGCTGCAAAAAAGCGCTGACAGCCATTTCGTTTGCTGCATTCAGAATGGTTGGGGCGGTTCCGCCGAGTGAAAGCGCGTCGTAGGCAAGATCAAGGCAACGGAACTTCGCCCGGTCCGGTTCAAAGAAGGTCATTGACCGCAAGGCCGGGAAATCAACTCTCGCTCCGTTCATCGGCCAACGTTCGGGATACGAAAGAGCGTATTGAATTGGGAGCTTCATGTCCGGCAGGCCGAGTTGAGCTTTGATGGATCCGTCGACAAACTCAACCATCGAATGAATAATAGACTGGGGGTGTATGACAACCTGAATCTTTTGCGCTGGCAGACCGAACAGCCAGTGGGCCTCGATAACCTCAAGCCCCTTGTTCATCAAGGTTGCAGAGTCTATGGTGATCTTGTTCCCCATCTTCCAGTTGGGATGGCTGAGCGCGTTCTCAACGGTGATGGTGGGAAACGACTCGGCGGACGTGTTGAGAAACGGTCCGCCTGAGGCTGTTAGAATAAGCCGCGTTACCAACGAGCGATCTTCTCCAGCAAGACACTGGAGTATGGCGCTGTGCTCGCTGTCAACGGGGAGAAGGTCGACACCGCACTCCTTAACGAGTGACATAATCAAGCCCCCGGCGACAACAAGGGTCTCCTTGTTTGCCAGGGCGATCCGTTTGCGGTGTTGAATAGCTGCGACGGTAGGTCTCAGTCCCGCGAACCCGACAAGCGCACTTATGACGATATCAACATCATCGCGCGTCACAACCTGCATGAGCCCACCCTCCCCGCTCAACACTTCAACAGACCCGTCAACGCGGTTCTGAAGAGCGGCGGCACAGCCCTCGTCCAACACGACAACACCGCGAGGATGAAACAGTCGAATCTGCTGTTCGAGCAGATCAATGTTGGTATTCGCCGTCAGGTATGTCGCCGCGAAACGATCAGGAGAATTCTTGATCACCTCAAGGCTGTTTTGTCCGATAGAGCCGGTCGATCCAAGGATCGCGATATTCTTGCGTGGAGGCATAGCAACACAAAAAGTTACGCAAATTCATGTGGCAAAGCAACCAATCGGATGTGCGCACGACAACAAGGAACGTTACAGTATGTTCTGAATGTTGAATTGTGAGACGATGATGCTGGTTTGATTAAGCTGGCCTTTTTTGATATGTTGTTGAAAACCCATGACAATGACTTATCGACTACTTTTCAGCGTACATGTTCCGCGCACCGCGCAACGAGTACTGTGCGTACTGCTCTTTGCGTGGCTATTCGGGGTTCCCGCGCTCTCGCAGCAAGTTGACCTTTCCGCGAAGCTTCGGCTGGCACAGAGCTTTGAACAAGCGGGCGAGTGGGAAAAAGCCGCGGCGGTTTACGAGTCCCTGTTGGAAAGCAACCCGGACAGCTTCTTTGTTCTGGACGGATTACGCCGATCGTACACACAGACGAAAGAGTACGACAAGGCAATCGATTTGGTTCGCCAGCAACTTCGCACAAAGCCGCTCGATGATAATCTGCTCTCGTGGCTTGGTGGCCTCTACGACCTGGCGGGTAAGACACAAACGGCAGACTCTGTCTGGCGCGTTATTCTCAAGAAAGATAGGCAGAACGCAAATCTGTATCGGCTGGTTGCTGCACAACTCATCGAGCACAGAGAATACGAAAGGGCGATTCAAATCTATCTCGAAGGTCGGGAAGCCACAAAAAACCTGTTGCTCTTCCTCGAAGAACTTGCATCGCTGTATGGCGCCCTTCATCAATATGAGTCTGCCGCAAGCGAGTACGTAAATCTTGTACGATCAAATCCTCAGCAGGTCACATATGTGGAATCACGGTTGTCGTCCTACACCGGACGTGAAGAGGCACGCCGAGCCGCCCTGGTGGTTGTGCAGAAAGAAGTGCAGCAGACCCCCGATCAAATTCCGATCCTCTCCCTTCTCGCCTGGCTCTATATGGATGGGAAGGAATTTGATGCAGCCCTTGAGCAGTACCGACGTATTGATCGTCTTACGAAGGCAAATGGTCAAGAGGTCTTCCAGTTTGGTCAGCGGGCAGCACAGGAACGGGCTTATGCCGTGGCGGCAAAGGCTTTTCGAGAAGTTATTGAGAAAAGTGGGCGACAAGATATTCTTCCGCTTGCGCGACTTGGTTATGCGAGGGCGCTTGAAGAACTGAGCGCTGAGAATGACACGCTCGCTCAACTCTCGGCTAGAACGCCGGCGTCCACCTCGCCCGGCAGCGAGAATACCAGAGTGTCTGAATCTCAGCCGACATTTCGGGGAGCGTTGGCGCTCTACGATGGGCTCACTCGGGACTACCCCAACACAGACATCGCAATGCAGGCCTTTTTCCGTATAGGGATGATTCGATTCAACCGCTTCTTCGATCTCAACGGCGCCTCGGCGGCGTTTGATACAGTACGAAAGCTGCCGTACAACGGAATCCTGTTGTGTGAGGCGACGATGAGTCTCGGCGAGCTGCAAACCGCCCGTAATGATCTCATTCGGGCACATCAGGAGTACAGGCAACTGCTCACAATGGCACCGGAACAGTATCGCGACCGCATTCTGTATCGAATTGCCGAACTGGACTACTTCGAAGCCCGATTTGATACTGCCGCCGGTTCTCTTCAGCGGATAAGCATGAACCTTGCCAACGATCTGGCCAACGACGCCCTGCAACTTCTTTATTTCATTCAGGAGAACAAAGCAGCTGGGCAGGAAGCATTAGCTGAATTTGCTCGCGCAGACCTCCTGGTTCGACAGCGGAAGTACTCAGAAGCGCTCGCACGCTTCGAATCTGTGACTACGCGGTTTGCAGCAACACCACTCCTCGACGACGCGATGATGAGAATTGGAGATCTTCACCTCCTGCTCAACAAAACAGATTCAGCGCTCGTCGTCTTCAGCAGGATCATCAACAATCTGCCAACCAGCATATTGAGGGATCGCGCTCAGATGAGGATTGGAGAGGTGTACGAAGGAAGACTGAAGGATAAGAAAAAGGCCATCGAGGCCTACGAAGCCGTTCTCGCAAACTACCCGACTTCGCTCTTCGTTGAAGAGGCGCGGAAAAGGATTCGGATTCTGCGCGGAGATTCAATTTAGAAAGACACAAAGCCGATGACCATGCCTGTGACAAGACTACGAAGTCATGTTTTGGCTGCTTTCATAGCGATTGTAGTGATTACAGCTCAGGGCGCCGCTCTGGGTCAGGTCAAACTGCTGATTCCGATGGACCTGAAGCAGACCGATCATCTGAAGGCGTACGGAGTCGCCTTTTGGGTCTTGCAGCATAACGGCACAGTCGACTGGCTCCTCAATTACCGCGGCGGATCGTTTATGCTGGATTTCAGCGATGTCGTTGTAAGGGAATGCCGAATTCGAGGTGTCCTTTTCGAATCGGCATCCGCGTCCGACGCATCGTCGATCTATGCAGAAGTTCAGCGGGAAGACAACAATATGGACGTCGTTCGCCTTGAGAAGGTACCCAAGATAGCCGTCTATGTTCCGCCGACATTCAAACCGTGGGACGATGCTGTCACGATCGCGCTTGAATACGCGGAAATTCCCTACACCAAAGTGTGGGATGAAGAAGTTCTTTCCGGGAAACTTGCCGACTACGATTGGCTTCACCTCCACCATGAAGACTTCACCGGACAGTACGGAAAATTCTACGCGAATTATCGTTACGCGCAATGGTATATCGATCAACAGATCTTCTACGAAAAAGAAGCAAAGCGCCTGGGCTTCAGGAAGGTTTCAGACGAGAAGAAAGCGGTGGCGCGCAGCATCAAGGAGTTTGTTGGCAACGGCGGTTTCATGTTTGCCATGTGTTCTGCCACCGACAGTTATGATATCGCGCTTGCTGCCGAGAACGTCGATATCTGCGATGTCATGTTCGACGGCGATCCCCCCGACCCGGATGCGCAACGAAAACTGGACTTCAGCAAAACGCTGGTATTCGAGAATTTCAAGCTCGATATGAATCCGATGAGGTACGAATACTCAGACATTGACATTCCCCCCAGTGATCCGCCTCCGGTTCGTGATCCGAACACGGACTACTTCACTCTGTTTGAGTTCTCCGCGAAATATGATCCTGTTCCCAGCATGCTCTCGCAGGACCATGTTTCAATCGTGAAGGGGTTTATGGGACAGACAACGGCATTTCGCAAGAGCCTGATCAAGCGCACGATTACCATTCTTGCGCAACGGGAGGGAACGGAGGAAGTTCGCTACCTTCATGGCAACTTCGGCCGAGGTACATTTACATGGTACGGAGGACACGATCCCGAAGATTATCAACACGCTGTCGGTGATCCGGCAACCGATCTGTCGCTTCACAAAAACTCCCCGGGCTACAGGCTCATCCTGAACAACGTGCTGTTTCCGGCAGCGAAGAAGAAACAACAGAAGACTTAACCTGAATCCTGCGTGGTTTTTTGAAAGAGAGACGCGATGTATTTGTATTTCCGAGAGAACGCACTATATTTGGGCGTTGAGCTGACATTTCGTAAACCCTCACTAGAAGTGCGGTTTGACG
>JBGPAN010000057.1:0-12148 GCA_041480785.1 Bacteroidota bacterium
CCCACAGCCTGCTTTGCGGATTGCACATCCTTTAAACCATTTCCGGTAATGACGACAACAGCTGCTTCACCGGATTTCACTACACCGTGAGCGATCGCCTTCTTCAGACCAGCCACACCGGCGACACCTGCCGGCTCGCCAAAGACCCCTCCGAGACGCGCGGTGAGACGCATCGCTTCCAGTATCTCCTCGTCGGACACAGCGATCATTTCTCCACGCGATGCTTTGATCTGTTGAATTGCCCGTCGCCAGTTACGGGGAGTGCCGACAGCGATGCTATCGGCGATTGTGTTTGTGGATGAAGGGATGAGATCCTTGCCGCTCAGAAAAGAATCGAGGATTGGTCGCGCACCTTCAGCCTGGACACCGAGCAATTTTGGCACGCGATCGATGAATCCCAATTTCTTCATCTCCTGAAGTCCCTTGCCGATCCCTCCGATCGTACATCCATCGCCAACAGACACAACAACCCAATCCGAAATCGCCGCTCCGAACTGGTCAGCAATCTCCAGACCCGCCGTCTTCTTTCCTTCGACGAGGAAGGGATTCGTACCGCTGTTGCGATCATACCAGCCGAATTTCCTGCACGCTTCCCGACAAAGCTCGAATGCGTTTTCGTAGGTCCCCCTCACGCGAACAACCGTTGCACCGAATATCAAAAGCTGCGTCACTTTCGGTTCCGGCGCTCGCTGGGGCACGAAAATGACACTCCTCAGTCCGACAGCAGCCGATAATCCGGCCAACGACGATGCAGCGTTTCCTGTCGATGCGCAAGAAATGATCTTGAAGCCAAACTCCTCTGCCTTCAATACGCCAACAGAGCTTGCGCGGTCCTTGAAAGAACTTGTGGGATTTCTCCCTTCGTCCTTCAGAAACATTTTGCGAATGCCAACCGCAGCGGCGAGACGCGGAACGTTGTAGAGAGGAGTCCCTCCTACAGCCAGGTGTGGGAGTACTGCTTCAGCAGAAATCGGAAGAAGCTCACGGTAACGCCAATGATTGAACGGACGCTCTGCGAGAGCGGTAGAGGTAAGCTCCGCCCCAACCGCATCGTAGTCGTACTGAACATCCAGAATACCCTGGACTCCGCACTTCGGACATGTGTGGAGGTTCCCATTTTCAAACGTTGCATTGCAGACGAGACAAGTGAGTCCTGTGACTGATGATGCCGTCGATGGCTTCATGAAGTCACCCGCTTCGACGCTTTTTCCTTCATCTTGCTTCTCAGGCTCTCAATGGAAAGCAGGATCACTTCATTGGTGGCAGGCAGTGAGAACTCAGGCTCCATCTCGTGATTCGCGACGGCAGAAACGGCATCCTTGATCGCCAACCAGGTAGAAAGACCGAGCATGAACGGAGGCTCAGCGACTGTCTTACTGCCGTGAATTGCATTCGGATTTGTCGCGTTCTCCAGGAGCTTGACCCGAAAATCAGCTGGAATATCTTTGGCTGTAGGAATCTTGTAGGTATCCGGGGAATGCGTCATGAGGTTTCCGGCATCATCCCACTTTATTTCCTCTGTGGTGCACCAGCCAACACCCTGGACATAGCCCCCTTCGATCTGCCCAATGTCGATGGCAGGATTGATGGAATCTCCGGCGTCGTGGAGAATGTCCGTTCGGAGCAATGTCGTGGCGCCCGTGAGAGTGTCGACCAGCACTTCCGAGACAGCCATTCCAAACGCGTAATAGCGAAATGGTGTTCCCACTCCTGTGGCCCTGTCCCATCCAATGCCAGGAGTACGAAAGTACCCTGTCGAGCTCAGGCTGACCCGGCGTAAAACCATCTGAGGCATCGCTTCCGCGAAACCAATGGTTCGCTCCGGATGCTTACCGTCGAAGATCGTGTCGTGCTCAAAGCGAATATCATCCTTCGACGTTTGGGGTGAAGGGTCTTTTTCGTTGAACATCGCGGCGACACATTCAGCAATTCGACCTTTCAGCGTCTCGATTGCATTTTTCACTGCGCCACCATTCATGTCCGTTCCCGATGAGGCAGCTGTAGCAGAGGTGTTCGGAACTTTTGAAGTGTTCGTTGCATTTACGCGCACCCGATCAATACTGATACCGAGCTCTGCAGCCGCGATCTGCTGCATCTTCGTGTGCAGCCCCTGCCCCATTTCCGTGCCGCCGTGATTGACGAGAACAGTACCGTCATTGTAGATGTTCACGAGTGCACCGGCCTGGTTCAGAAATGTCGTCGTGAACGAAATCCCAAATTTGACCGGCGTCAGGGCGATGCCTTTTTTGCTGAATTCATTGGCTTCGTTGTACTCCTGCACAGCCTTACGGCGTGCGATGTACTCCGACGACTGCATCAGCTGATCGAACATACGTTGAAGCCTGTTGTCTTCCACGACCTGTCCATAGTGCGTCGTGTTGTTCGAATCTAGGCCGTAGAAATTCTTGAACCGGATTTCTGTTGCGTCCTTGTGGAGAGAGCGCGCGACACGGTCGATAATCACTTCCATCGCCGCCATTCCCTGGGGACCGCCGAATCCGCGGAAGGCTGTATTGGACGGAAGGTTGGTTTTCCAAACGCGAGCAAGGACATGCATGTGAGGTACAAAATAGGCATTGTCGCAATGAAACATCGCCCGCTCCATGATCGCAAAGGAAAGATCCGTCGCTGCACCGGCATCGCTGTTCAATTCGATCTTGACGGCCTGCAGCATTCCCTCATCATCAAACCCGGCCTCATACCGCGTGAGAAAACGGTGCCGTTTTCCGGTCATGATCATATCGTCATCGCGAAAGAGCCGGACCTTAACGGGGCAACCAGTCGCTCGGGCAAGAAGCGCACTCCAGCAGGCAACATGATTTCCCTGGGTCTCTTTACCCCCAAAGCCGCCTCCGATCCGACGAACCTCTACGACGACATCCTTCTTCTTAACGCCAAGGACTTCGGCGACCAGGGTTTGCGTCTCCGAGGGGTGCTGAGAGCCACAGTACACCGCCATCTCGTCGCCTTCTCCCGGAACAGATAGCGAAGCCTGCGACTCGAGATACCAGTGTTCCGCTGCGCCAGTTCTCAGTTCTCCCTCTATGACGTGCACAGCCGCGCGAAGGGCCGCGTCCGCGTCTCCACGCTGCATTGTTCGTTCCGGCCCAAGGAGATTGTTCGCCGCAATTGCCTCATCGATGGTGAGAATGGGATGGAGCGGCTCATACATTACGTCGATCAATTTTTCAGCAGCACGACACTGAGCGTCCGTCTTCGCTGCAATCAGAAACATGGCCTGACCAACAAACGTGACTTCCTCGGAGGCAAGGCAGGGCTCATCCTTCACGACCGGTCCCATCTGATTATGGCCCGGAATATCTTTTGCGCACAGGACGGCCGCAACGCCGAGAGCCTGCATTGCCTTCGTCAGGTCATACGACACGATGCGGGCATGTGCGTGAGGACTGTAGACGACTCTGCCCATGAGGAGACTTGGGCTGGCTGGTAGATCGTCAATGTAGAGCGCTTCGCCGGTGACGTGAAGCGCTGCGCTTTCGTGCGGAATTTGTTGATGCATCAGTGCGCTTCCTCAATGGCTGAGAAGCAACCTCGTTGGAAATCCGAAACACAAATCACGAAATACGAAACAAACTCGAAATTCTAGTGTCGAAATGCGAAACACGAAACTCAAAACAAATCCGAAATTCTAACATCGAAATCCGAAATGGCCTGTACTGTTTGAGTTTCGTTCTTTGTGTTTAGAATTTGTCCCGCTCCTGGATTCCGCTACCAGGCGGGATTCAAGAGCGGAATTTGGAGTTTCGGATTTAGATTTTCGAATTTGTCTGTTTAGGATTTGTCCCGCTCCTGGATTCCGCTACGAGGCGGGATTCAAAAAGCGAATTTAAGATTTTGGATTTAGAGTTTCGAATTTATCTGTTCCCTCGTCTCGCTCCAGAATTTCAGAAGCAGGTTCCTGGCTGCGATCCTTCGAAACTCTGCGCTCCCGCGCACATCAGAAATCGGACTGAAATCCATGTCGACCAGGAGTTGCGCCCCTTCAACGCTCTGACGATTCCATGCTTTTCCTTTGAGGAAGGCTTCGACCGAGATCGACCGTTTTGTGCATTCTGCCATCCCTCCATACGCGAGAGTAATGTCGCTCACAATTCCTTTTTCATCCAGATCCAATCTGAACGCCGCACTCACAGTAACGATGTCAAGATCGCGACGCCTCGACACCTTGTAAGTCCGAATTCGTGTCGCGGCCGAAGCTCGGGGCAGCACGATGGCCATGATCAACTCGTCGGGTTGACGATCCGTTGTTCTGTATCCTTTCGCGAACGAGTCTGCCTTCACACGCCTGATTCCGCGCCGACTCTGAAGGATGATCTCTGCACCATACGCCATCAGAACCGGAAGCGAGTCGCCGATCGGCGAAGCCGTTCCAATATTCCCTCCGAGTGTTGCCACATTTCGAATCTGGCGGGCAGCGAATACCGTCAACATCTGGTAGAGCCCGGGGAAATCATTCTTTACAAGCTTCATCACCTCGCTGATGCGAACACCCGCCCCGATCGTCAGAGCGTGACTGTCGCTCGAAACCGACCTCAGCTCTGCGATTCGTGAACAGTCAATGATGTGCCGGAGAATCTCAAACTTCTTCGTGACCCTGAGGGCCACATCTGTTGCACCGTTGATGATAAGTGCGTCAGGAAACTTCTCCACGAGAACAAGACATTCATCCAACGTCACGGGTTGATCATATCGTTGGAAATCTGTCGAAAGCGAGATCGAGTCGTGAGAGATGGATTTCAGCAATCCACCAATGCGTGCCTCATCAGCTGAAAATTGATCCCGTCCCGCCCCATTACAAGCGGCGGCAGCCGCCTTCAGAATCGGCTCGTAGCCCGTGCATCGGCAAAGGTTGCCTGCAAGGGCATCAGCGATCTCGTCGCGTGATGGCTTGGTGCCTCCTTTATAGAGGGCAAACAAAGTCATCACAATTCCGGGCGTGCAAAAGCCACACTGACTGCCGTGCAAGTCCACCATTGCTTGCTGGACAGGATGGAGATTTCCCGATGACTCCTTCAGGTTTTCAACAGTGATCAGCTGTTTTCCGTGAATCATCGGGAGAAAGAGCAAGCACGAATCGACTGTACGGTATTCGATAATCCTGTCAGCTCTCAATTCACCGACCACGACGGTGCAAGCTCCGCAATCACCTTCTGCACAACCCTCCTTCACCCCCCGGTGTTGCGGAAGACCGCGGAGATAATTCAGCACGGTTGTCGTCGGCGTCAGCTGTGACAACCGATCGAATCCGATCTCGACAACCTTTCCGTCAAGGACGAAAGCAATGGAGTTTTTCATAATGACTTCTGCTCTCCGTACGGTTGACCAAGCGGCGGCAAAGGGAGATCGCTTGACATATCTTCCACGCCCCGTCTTCGCACTCCATGTATTGTGATTCATGATGATCTCGCCACGGGAAATGACCGTTTCTGCATTTCCCTGAACAGCGATGCCTTCATACATCGAGTAGTCAACGTTCATATGATGCGACGCCGCAGAAATTGTATACTTCTGGTTGGGGTTCCAGATGACAATGTCGGCATCACTTCCTACCTGAAGCACTCCTTTTTTTGGATACATGCCAAAGAGTCTCGCCGGATTCGCCGCGACCAGCTCCACCCATCTGCCCACAGAAAACCTTCCCTGATTCACGCCAAAATGATAGAGGAGCTGCAGCCGATGTTCAATGCCAGGACCACCATTGGGAATCTTGGTAAAATCGTCCAAGCCGGCGCGCTTTTGCGTCTCGAAGAAAAACGGGCAATGATCAGTTGAAACGACCTGCAATGTACCATCCTGGAGTCCCTTCCAGAGAGCTTCCTGATCTTCGTGTTCGCGCAGCGGAGGAGTCAACACGAACTTCGCCCCCTCGAAATCCGGTCGCCGCAACTCTTCCTTGGTCAGGAGCAGATAGTGGGGGCAGGTTTCACCGAAGACTGCAATTCCCCTCTGGCGTGCGCGGGCAATCTCTTCGAGCGCCTCCGCCGACGTGACGTGCACAATGAAGAGGGGAACATCCGCTATGCGCGCGAGTGCAATCACCCGATGAACCGCTTCAGCTTCTGCAATCGCAGGACGGGTCAACGCATGTTCGATGGGTGCAGTACGTCCATCGGCCCGGGCTTTCTGAACGAGGTACTCAATTGCACCACCGTTTTCTGCATGCACCGCAACGAGGGCTCCCTTGCTCCGGGCACGAAGCATGACCTGCAAGATTGTGCCGTCATCCACCATGAGAACCCCAGGATACGCCGTAAAGAGCTTGAAACTTGTGACACCATCAGCGACGAGGTCGTCGAGCGCCTCTATCCGTCCTTCCGCAACATCGACCACGATCATGTGCAATCCGTAGTCGATCGTAGCTTTGGCGGCTTTCTGTCGCCAGACCCGGTATGCTTCCAGGAGCGATTGTCCCTTCGACTGCGTTGCGAAATCTACGATGCAGGTTGTTCCACCAAATGCGGCGGCCCGAGTTCCCGTTTCAAAATCGTCACTGGACGTTGTGCCCCCCACCGGAGCTTCCAGATGTGTGTGCACGTCAATTCCGCCGGGAATAACGTAGTTCCCCGACGCATCGATGGTCACCTTTGATTGTTGTGTCAGGTTTTCCCCGATCGCGGTAATGGTTTCATTCTCGACGAAGAGGTCAGCAATCGCAACCTTTTCGGGCAATACGACGGTCCCATGTTTAATCAGGAGTGACATTCGTTCCGATGAAGGATGTGTGCCGTTTAGACTTCTCTCAGAAAGATGGGGCTAAGAATCAGACGTACATACGGCAATCCGTAGGATCAAGCCAAAGAGCCCACAGTCGAAAACTACTACAGAGTAGCTAGAAAGGCAACAGGAGGGGGAAACAAATGCGCCCAAGACAAGGATCCTCGCCCAGAAGAAGGCGAGGATCCGAGTTTGAACAATCAGAATGCAGTAGCTGGCGAAAGGTAATAGCAGCCGGCGCCCTTGGTACGGACATCATCAGAACCGAATGCCTGCAAAAACTTGGATCATGTTCATTGGCTGCTCAGCCGTCTGCGTTGTCTGCTGGCTGCCCGCAGTCACCGTCATTTCAAACTTCGGCTTGCATATGATATATGTGGCTCCGATGACGAGTGTGTTTCCGATATCGATGCCTGCTGACGCTCCGTACGCGAGTCCCTTACCGGAGACAGCATCGACTTTTTCATTCACGCCGGGTCCTGTCACCGTTACTTCTGGCGATTTGGCAAACATATAGCCGGCCTGAGCGTCCACGAAGAGACCGAGCGTACCTGTCGTATAGAGCCTGATTCCCCCCATCGGCAGGATGCCCGTGTAGGAACCCACGCTGTAGGTGTAGCCAGGATAACTTCCGATCATAGTTGCGATCTGAGAATCGTCATATTTGTTGATGATGTATCTTCCATCCAATACGATCCCGATGCTCGGGGCCACCGAGAACATGATCTCAGCACCGCCGAAATATCCTTTCTTCGCAAAACCCGCGTTATCCCCATCAGTCTTGCCGAATTCTCCATTCGGCAATGCGAGTCCGCCGAAGAGCATGAATCCCCCGCGCGTGGTACCTGACTGCGTGGTGGCCAATTGGGCAGTGAGTACTGATGTCATCCCAATGACGAGAACCAAGACGAGAACGAAGAAGTGTCTATATCTCATGGATTTGTTTTCCTTTCATAGATGGTTGTTATTTATTTTAGAGAATAATGCCTTGGAATCAAGTGAGGGAAATCACACCTTCGACCCCAACCAGTGGACCACCACGGTTCCTTCTTTCCTCTTTACTTCACTTCAGCGGCTTGCGCGGGATTCGCTGGTCGCTCATGGCAGCATGATACGCAAATGATGCCATAATAACAGCATTCTTTTTCAGATCATCCGGCACGAGTGTATCAAAAACGTCCATATTTGAATGCCCGCCGAATCCTACCGCGTCCTGGAGAAACTGGAATGCAGGGAGTCCCGCGTTGTCGAACGGCACATGATCGGTGCTCCCCACGCTCTGGAGAGCGATGGTTGTCATTCCCATATCCCGAAACGGTTCCATCCACGCGGTGAAAATCCGGCGAACATGTTCGTTCCCCTGGAGATTGATTCCACGATAGGCTCCCGCTGTGTAGTCCTGATTGAAGTACACCGAGAACTTCTCGTAGTCCGGCTTCGTCCCCTTCTGCAGATCACCGAAATGCGCAAGAACGTATTGCGTCGATCCGTGGAGTCCCTGTTCTTCTCCGCTCCAGAGAGCAACGCGGATGGTGCGCCGCGGCTGAACGCCGATCGCTTTCAGAATCCTCGCCGCTTCGAGGGCAACTGCACACCCTGACGCATTATCGGATGCCCCCGGACTCTCATGCCAGCAGTCCAAATGCGCTCCGATCATGACGATTTCATTCTTCAAATCTGTTCCGGGAATCTCTCCAATAACGTTGCACGCCTTCTCAACCGATTCGCCGATCCGGTTCCGCACTTCGACCTCGATCTTGACCGGGATATCCCGCTTCAGGATTCGGTACATGCGATTGTAGTGTTCCGGAGTCACCGCAACGATCGGCAGCGATGCCAGATCTTTTTCCCTCGACCACTTGTCATTGTTCGATCCCGGCCTGTTGAACCCTCTGACATACCCGAATGATCCTCCATCGCACTGAAGAACGACAGCCACACCTTCGGATTTCAGGAATTCATTTCTCTCCTCCGGTTTGAGAAGATCCGGGTTCGGTACCGGAGGAGGGCCCACTCGTGGTCCGGGTAGGATGGCCGTCTCTGCCAGAGTCTTCAGTTCCTCGTCTGAGCGGCGCGTGATACCGCGGGGCAGATTCGCGAGATCCAGAACTACTGGGGCCGAAACAAGCACCGCAGCGTTTTTTAACTTCCCGCGATACTTTTCGCAATCAGCTTTCGTTTGGAGCTCAACGATCACGGCCAAGCAAGAGATCTTTCCTTGTGTCCCGGGTGTGTAGGCAAGCGGAAACCCCATCATCGGCACGTACGTTGGCTCCAGCATCTGGATGGAAAAGCACTCATTGTCCCAGGCATTGCCATAGTCCATGAACGGTTCGATCTGCACGTTGGTCAAGCCGATCGTTCCCATCTTGTCCTTCGCCCAGGTCTGTGCTTTCTTCATGTGTTCTGAAAGGGACAATCTCGAGCTCAATACGTCCGTCAGATATTCCACAATATCAACCACTTGGGAACGTTGGAGCCCTTCTTCCCGTATCCGGGTCACAACATCCCAGTCGACCTTCGGCTGCTCCTTTTGCGAGAACACCACTGTGGGAAGAAGGAACAAGATCGTTACGACACATCGGCGGATCCGCTTCATAAGTACCCTTCTATAGTTTCTTGAGAACGATTCCATCTGTCCATGACGAGGGTGCACAGTAACCTCCACGCATCATGGGGTCAAGAAGTCAACACTGGGATTGGTCTTGGATTCCTGCCTACACAGAAATGACTTCAAGGGACTCCCAAAAAACATGTGAGTCACCCCTGCGTAAACAGGGGTCCAGATCGTAGCCTTAAGCCTGGATCTAGATTCCCGCTTACGCGGGAATGACTGCCACCTTTTTCCTGTTAGGCTTTGCTCTGAATTCCCGCTTATGCAAGAATAACTACGGACAAACAAACGCTCGTTGTTCTTCGTGCCTGTTTCTAAAAGAAGCGCCCCCATCGAGGGAGCGCTCCTGGTTTGCCTGACGTTACCCGCAGCTACTGAAGCGCCACTTTGATTGCTTCGCGAATCTTTTTCGCTTCCACGTTTACAATGACGACAGACTTGTCTTTGTCCCACGTCCAACCTTCGCCGGACTTCGCTCCCAGCTCCGCCTTGCGATTGTTCACTGTCACTGAAGCCGGTTTTCCGATGCCATGGAATCGAAGCTCATATGCCCTTGCCTGCGGCTGGCCGTTAAACTCCCCTTTGGTCGGGCCGACGGTTAGCTCATTTCGCCCTGACTTGCTGAACACGATCGGCGTCCAGGCAAATTTGCCAGACTTGTAGTCAAGCGACACGCCATCGTCTTCGTACAAATTGAACGATCCGGCCTGAGAGCCATAAACATCCACAACAAGTGTATCGAGCGGCCTTTGGTCGGAATACTGCATGTTCGTTTGCATCGGTATGATGGCTCCGCCTTTCACGAACACCGGCATCCGGTCAAGAGGATATTTTTCCTTGATCGACCTGTCGCCTGAATACTTCTGTCCTGTGAAGTAGTCAAACCATTCTCCAGATGGCAGGAAAACTTCCTTCATGCCGGAGGAATCGATCACGGGCGCAACAAGCAGTTCCCTGCCAAACATGTACTGGTAGGGAGTCGAATATGATTTCGAAAGCGAGGGAAATTCCAGGTACATCGGACGAACGATCGGCAACGCCTGGTCAGTGGCTATCCTGCTATAAGTGTAGATGTACGGAATCAAATTGTATCGCAGACGGAAAAACTTCTTCGCAAGATCCATCCCTTTGTCGCCATACGTCCACGGCATCCGCAGGTTCCCTTGCTCCGGGTTTTCATGATCGGAATGCAGTCTAAGGAACGGACTGAAAACGCCAAACTGCAGCCAACGCGCGTAGAGGTCAAAGCTCACATTTGCCCCGATAAATCCGCCAATGTCATGCGTGATGTACGGCATGAGAACATTTCCGCCCTGTGCCGTGAACGGCACCTGATAAGCCAGCACTTCCCATTGGGCGTACGTGTCGCCTGTGAAATATGAAGGATACCGATGGCTTCCCCATCCGCCATAGCGACTGAAAATGAAACCACGCTTCTTCGTGTGCTCTTGTGTGTAGTCATAGAAAATCTTGTTCGTCCAGAGCTGGGCGTTCAATCCGTCCATCTCCGCAGAACCCCGACCGCCATCAACCCACCAAAAATCGATCCCCTGATCCACCAGAGGATTGTGAAGAATATCCATGAAAGCCTGAGCTTGCTGAGGCTTCGCCAGATTGAAACTGATGCCAGTTGGTGGTCGCTTGTTTGCAATCATCGTTGGAGCAAAGGAAAGTCCGCCCGGACCTCCCCAATCGTTGACACGCAGCGCAATCAGGTTGTCCTCTCCGCGCCTCAGCGCCCCTCCGACTTCAGTCGCCGTAATGGTATTGAAGACGCTGTTGTCCGGTGACCCATGATGCGAGACGAGAGCACCATCGACATAGAGGTCATATTCGTCATCGACGCCGCCGAAGATAATATAAAGGGGACCCAAAGGCACATTGACGGGGAGAGGCAGCGTTTGCCGATACCAGGCGACTCCATCATATCCCGGAAATCCCTGCTCCTCCCATGCTTTCCCCGACTGTATCGAAACCCATCCGTCATCCTTCACCGTCGCGTCGAACCATTTCTCTTTCACTCCAGCATTCGACGGGTCCGTCTTGAATTTCCAGGCAGGTGCAAGATTCACGGTGTACGTTGGTTTCTCCGGTGCCGGTAAGCGGAGCTCTGATCGCACGGCTTGCGCGTGACTATCATCATCCGTCAAGACGCTTTCTTTCCCGTATCCTGGATGATCGTTCAGAGAAACTTTGAGGCCGCTCTTGTGAGCCCAGTCGAGAAAATCCTTCGGCTGCGGGAAGATGGGACTCCAATCGTAACTTCCCTTCCATCCATATTTGTGCCATGCGTAATCGAGCACGAGGACATCAAGCGGGATCCCTTCACCGCGGAACCGATCGACGATCTTCTTCACATCCTTCTCCGTGTACTGAAACTTGTCGACCATCGCCGTCCCTGGCAGATATTCATAGTTCAGGTCTGTGATCCAGGACCCAAGCGTGTAGCGGGGAATCATCGGGATCGGACCACACAGTTCGGCGTACCATTTCAGCATCTGGTTGTAGTCTTTGGCATAGTAGAAAAAGTAGAGATCCTGACTCGTGCCTTTCCTCCGTGGAGTGATTGTTCCTGTCGCAGGATCCATTTCGGGAGTGCGACTGTCATCGAGAACGGTGAAGCCGCGGCGGCTTAGAAGTCCGGGCTCAGGTTTCGGCATCTTGTCTTTCCGCAGGCCGTCGAGAGAGGATCGGATTCCGCCGAGGTTGACCCTGTCAGAATCGCCGTACGTCCAGACAATCCTCTTCTCCCATTCCTTCCATGTAATATTGAGATTGTCTTTTGTGAAGCGACCCGAG
>JBGPAN010000058.1:0-12125 GCA_041480785.1 Bacteroidota bacterium
CTCGTTTTGCTACATCCCGAACGGTGTCCGATGTCCGATGGAGCTTTCAACGTATTTTCGGATCAATGCAGCGGACACCGGTCAATTCGAGAGAACGCTCATTGTCGCCGAGGCCGGGTCCTACGTGAGTTACCTGGAGGGATGCACTGCTCCCATGCGCGACAATAACCAGCTGCACGCGGCTGTCGTGGAACTCGTCGCTCTGGGGGATAACGCCCAGATCAAATATTCCACTGTCCAGAACTGGTATCCAGGTGACAAAGAAGGAAGAGGCGGTATCTACAATTTCGTGACCAAACGTGGCAAATGTGCAGGTAAGAACTCGAAGATCTCCTGGACGCAGGTTGAAACGGGATCTGCGGTGACATGGAAGTATCCCAGCGTTCTCCTGCAGGGCGAGAATTCGGTGGGAGAGTTCTACTCTGTGGCCGTGGTAAACAATTACCAGCAGGCCGACACAGGCACGAAGATGATTCACATTGGGAAGAACACGCGAAGCACCATCGTGTCAAAAGGCATCTCGGCGGGCCGCGGCCAGAACTCGTATCGTGGGCTTGTTGACGTAAAGAAAGGCGCCACGAACGCACGCAATTTCTCACAATGTGATTCACTCCTCCTCGGGGACAAGTGCGGCGCTCATACGTTCCCGTATATCGAAGTAAGGAACACGTCTTCAAAAGTTGAGCATGAAGCCTCAACGTCCAAGATTGGCGAAGATCAAATTTTCTACTGCAAACAACGAGGGCTCTCGACAGAAGATGCTGTGAACCTGATCGTGAACGGGTTCTGCAAGGAAGTGTTCCGGGAGCTTCCGATGGAGTTCGCCGTAGAAGCACAGAAGCTCCTGGGTGTAAGTCTCGAAGGTAGCGTCGGATAAACTATCTACGTATCTCCTTATCACGCGCAAGGGAATGAACGATGTTGGAAATCACAAATCTGCATGCGAGTATCAACGGCACAGAGATTCTCAATGGGATTAACCTGAAGGTCAATGCGGGGGAAGTACATGCAATCATGGGACCGAACGGCTCAGGAAAGAGTACGCTCGCTCAGGTGTTGGCCGGTCGGGATTCGTATGAAGTGACTCAAGGCGAAGTGCTCTACGAAGGGAAAAATCTCCTCGATCTCGATCCTGAAGAACGTGCCAGGGAAGGGCTTTTTCTCGCGTTTCAATATCCGGTTGAGATCCCGGGAGTGAATAATACCTATTTCTTGAAAGCGGCGCTGAACGCAATCAGGAAATACAAAGGTCAGGAAGAGCTTGACGCTATCGACTTTTTGAATCTCGTGAAAGAGAAAATGAAACTGATGGAGATCGATGATAGCCTTCTGAATAGGTCGGTGAACGAGGGGTTTTCCGGTGGAGAGAAGAAGCGCAACGAGATCTTCCACATGGCGGTTCTGCAGCCAAAGCTTGCGATTCTTGATGAAACGGATTCTGGCCTAGATATCGATGCACTTCGTATCGTGGCTGACGGTGTCAACAAACTCCGTCGCAAAGACAATGCTGTTCTTCTTGTAACCCATTATCAGAGACTTTTGAATTACATCGTCCCCGACTTTGTACACGTCCTGATGGACGGACGGATTGTGAAGTCAGGTCGAAAGGAACTCGCGTTGCAGTTGGAGGAAAAGGGGTACGATTGGGTGAAAGATGAAGTTGATCGTCAACCGGTGCAGGCCTAGGAGAGAATCATGAACCCTGCGTTTTCACCGAATGACTGGTATCGCTCACAGTTCGACGCGTTTGAGAGAACGCTGAATGGAGAATCACAGTCTCAGCTTCACTCTCTGCGACGGGCGGCAATGGACAAGTTCCTCACCATCGGATTCCCCACAACGCGGAATGAAGAATGGCGGTTTACAAGCGTTGCTCCGATCGCGAAAGGGGAATTCAAGCCTGTGCTCCAGTTCGCATCTTCGGGGGTTACAAAGGCGGATGTCGGAATGTTCTCACTCGAGACTCAACATCGTTTGGTGTTCATCAATGGACATTTTGCCGCGCAATTCTCAACCGCTGGCAACCTGCCGACGGGTGTGGTTTGTGGTTCCCTTGCGTCGTCTGTTCGTTCAGCTGATCCCAACGTGTTGTCGTTTCTGGCCAGGCAAGTGAAGATCGATGAAACCCCATTTGTGTCTCTCAATACCGCGTTTCTGCAGGATGGTGCGTTCATTGTTGTTCCTGATGGGATAGCCGTTGACGATTCGATCCAACTTCTCTTTATCGCGTCGGAGAAGAAACCATTCCTGGTTTCACCCAGAAATCTGGTCATTATCGGCAAACAAAGCCGCGTATCGATCGTCGAGAGCTATGTCTCATTGATTGATCAGCCTTATCTGACGAACGCGGTGACAGAGATTGTGGCGGGTGATGAATCTATTATCGAGCACGACAAGCTGCAGAATGAGAGTCTCAAGGCATTCCACGTTGCCATGATACAGGCCACACTCGGATCGAAAGCACAATTCACTTCAAATTCCATCGCTGTTGGCGGGGCGATTGTTCGCAACAATGTGACGGTTGTACTGGATGCAGAACGAAGCGAATGTACGCTCAATGGACTTTCGTTGGGCACAGGCAGACAGGTGATCGACAATCACACAACGATTGATCATGCGAAGCCAAATTGCGCAAGCCATGAACTCTACAAGGCCATTCTGGATGGCAAGTCGAAGGGCGTCTTCAATGGCAAGATCTTTGTCCGTCCAGATGCTCAGAAAACTGACGCCAAACAGACCAACAAGACGCTTCTGCTTTCTGATGAGGCTACCATTGACACGAAACCGCAGCTAGAGATATTCGCTGACGACGTTAAGTGTACTCACGGAGCCACCGTTGGCCAGCTTGATGCCGAGCAGGTATTCTATCTCCGGTCGCGTGGTATCGGCGAGATGGCGGCAAAAGACATTTTGACGTTTGCCTTCGCCAGCGATGTGGTGGGTCGTGTTCATGTTGACCCTCTCAAGAAGCAACTCGAATCACTCATTCATGAACGCCTTGATCAAGGCAGGCTCGTTCAGCCGATATGATGACATCAGGGACTATAGTTCTTCAGAGGGACGACACGCTTCCGGTGTGGAGTGCGAAGATTCGGAAACAATTCCCGATCCTCAAGGAGCGTGTCCACAACAAGCGGCTAGTGTACCTGGACAATGCCGCGACCACGCAGAAGCCTGAATCTGTGCTGCTCGCCATGGAGGAATACTATCGCCATCTGAACTCAAACATTCATCGAGGTGTTCATTTCCTGAGCGAGCAGGCGACAGAGGCGTACGAGGGTGTGCGGGGGAAGGTCCGTGCGTATATCAATGCTGGGGCGACGAGAGAGATCGTGTTTGTTCGAGGGACGACCGAAGCTATCAATCTCGTAGCCGACAGCTTCGGGCGCGCTTTTGTGAAAGCCGGTGACGAAATACTGATCTCAGGAATGGAGCATCATTCGAATATCGTTCCATGGCAGTTGCTGTGTGAGAGAATGGGTGCTTCGTTGAAGGTGGTCCCCATTGATGACCGTGGTGAGATCATCGTTGAGGAATATGAGCGGCTCTTGAATGAGCGAACTCGGATCGTCGGGCTCGCTCATGTATCAAACGCTTTGGGGACTGTCAACCCAGTGAAGCACCTTATCGATTTGGCTCATCGTCGTGGAATTCCGGTATTGGTCGATGGTGCCCAGGCTGCGCCCCATCTGCGAATAGATGTGCGGGACCTGGATTGCGATTTTTATGCCCTTTCGGCGCACAAGATGTATGGTCCAACGGGGATTGGAATACTCTATGGTAAGCAGAAGCTCCTCGAATCCATGCCTCCATATCAGGGGGGAGGAGACATGATTCGGTCTGTAACGTTTGAGAAGACCGTGTTTAACGATTTACCGTATAAGTTCGAAGCTGGCACCCCCAGTATAGCTGAAGGAATTGGGTTCGGAGCCGCCCTGGATTTCCTCAACGCGCTCGATTGGAACGCTGTTAGCAAGTATGAACACAATCTGCTCGCTGCGGCGACTGACGCACTCTCTGAGATTCGCGGGGTCCGAATCATTGGGACGGCCAGGGAAAAGGCTGGCGTCGTTTCCTTTGTCATGGATGATGTCCACCCGCATGACATCGGGACTATCCTGGATCAGGAGGGAATTGCGGTCAGGACGGGTCATCATTGCGCTCAGCCTGTGATGCTGCGATATGGTATTCCGGCAACTGTTCGGGCCTCGTTCGCAGTCTACAACACGAAGGAAGAAATTGAAGCCCTGGTGCGTGGAATTTCTAAGGTGAAAGAGGTGTTCCACTAATGTCGGACCTTCGCGCGCTATATCAGGAGATCATCCTGGAGCACAACAAGAACCCGCGGAATTTCGGGAAGCTGCCGGAGGCGAACCGGATGCTCGAGGGTTTCAATCCGCTCTGTGGCGATCATTATACGCTGTACCTCAGGATCGTAAACGACACGATCGTTGAAATCTCTTTTGAGGGTTCGGGTTGCGCGATCTCGAAGGCCTCGGCCTCGGTGATGACAACACTTGTGAAAGGGAGGACGAAGAGTGAGGCAGAGAAGATGTTTGAGACGTTTCGCCTCCTGGTGACCGGAGAGCTGAAAGACGTCAGCTTTGAGACTCTCGGGAAACTGGGCGCATTCGCGGGCGTAAGCGAATTTCCAGCCCGTGTAAAATGTGCAAGTCTTGCCTGGCATACAATGCATAATGCTCTGGACGCAAAGACATCAGTCGTCTCAACAGAATAACAGCGAACGGTGAAGGAGAGAAAACGTATGGTTGAAGTCATTGCCGAAGTCCAGGCGAATCCGATGGATGTTGTAACAGTAACATCTCGCGCGGCACAAGAAATCCGGAAAATTAAAACCGACAACAACATTCCGGAGGCTCATGCATTGAGATTGGGCGTGAAAGGTGGAGGATGTTCCGGGATGAGCTATGTTCTGGCGTTTGACGAGACCCCGAAAGAACGGGACACCGTCTATCAGATAGAAGGGCTGACGGTATTTGTTGATCCGAAAAGCCAGTTTTACCTCTCAGGCACAGTCCTCGACTTTTCCGGTGGTCTCAACGGGAAAGGATTTGTTTTCAACAATCCTAATGCCACTCGCACCTGCGGTTGCGGGAATTCATTTGGTGTCTGAGCGAAGGACTCAGAAAATGGACGAGAACGCGGCATCACAGAACGAGAATCAACAAACAGCGGTCTTTCAGCCGGTCGAAGTCCAGGTCGGGAGCAAGATCATGCTTGCTCAGACGATCCTGGAAGAGAAGGTTTGGAAAGCGCTCAAAGAGTGCTACGATCCAGAGATTCCCGTAAACATTGTCGATCTCGGGCTCATCTATTATATGAAGGTCGATGACGAGATCCCGGGGGAAGCGAATGTGTTTGTCCTGATGACGCTTACTGCTCCGGGATGCGGCATGGGACCGATGATCGCCGCTGATGTGCGTCGCCGAGTGCAAAATGTACCTGACGTTCGGAACGTTCGGGTTGAGCTCGTCTTCGATCCAACGTGGAATCCCAGCATGATGTCGGAAGCTGCGAAACTGATGCTGAATTTCGGTTAGCATTGAATGGGGTGTGCCTGAAAAGCGCCCTACTATAGAATTTCAACAACTCCCATATACTACATCTTGTTCGAAAGGAAATATTCTATGGCATATGAATGGAAATTCAACCCGCGTCCGTACTCGGATGATGAAGCCAAGAAACTTCTGGCAAACGTCATGAGTGCCGAGACGACAGATTGGCACTACAACACGCATCAGAAGGGATACGTCACCGCCCTGAACAACATCGAGAAAGCGCTGGAGGGGGCAGACCCAGCGGGAGCAAATGGCAACTACAGTGTGATTGGTGAATTGAAGAGACGGTTCACATGGAACCATTCGGGAGCGCTGCTCCATGACATCTACTGGGAAATCATTGGCGGAGACGGCGACCCGAACAAGGGACCGGAAATCAAAGCAGCAATTGAAAAAGAGTTCGGTTCATTCGACGCATGGAAAGCGGATTTCAAAGCTGCCACCGTTTCGGCAAAGCTGAGTGGATGGGGCCTTCTTGTGTTCGATCGGCTCTATTCTGGCAGGCTGTTGAATATCACGGTTGATGAACATCAATACGGCGCGATCTGGGGCGGTGTGCCCTTGATTGCATGCGATGTTTTTGAGCATGCCTATTATCACAAAGATGGACCCGCACGAGCGAAGTACATCGACAACGTTCTCGCTACTTTGCATTGGGGAAGGATCAACGATCGATACAAGAAGTATTGTGCAGGAAAGTAGGTGTGAGACTGCGAGCAGGGAAGGGGCCGGAGATTGACTTCGGCCCCTTTTCTTGTTTTTAGAGATTGCTCGATGCTGAACTATTTGGTACCATTGAACACAGCCCTTCAGAAAGTCTGACACACAAATGAACCTCACCATCGCGATGATAGAACGCAGGTTCACACTTGTTCTTCTTGGTATCGCTGCCTGTGCACTCGATTGTTTCTGCCAGGTCAAGACCGAATCGCGCCTTGCTGAGGAGGTTTCTCGTTCCCGACTCCTCGGTCAAGTGAGAGATCTTGTGAGTTTTGGACCTCGGATTGGAGGCACTACTTCAGGTGAAAAAGCCGCTTCATATGTCGCCCGGACATTCAGAGAGTCCGGATATAGCCCTTCTCTTACCAAAGATCCATTACGCCTCACCTTTGAATACAAAGCCTGGACTCTCGCCGTCGAAGAACCTCGGGAACTACGCAATCTCATATGCAATGAGTGGATCGGCGGCTTTTCACCGAGCATTGCCGAAACTACGTCTGAACTGGTGTACTTGAGAGATGTCGCGAAGGCCACACGCGCTGTCGCTGTTGGAAAAGCCATTTTGGCAGGATCGTCCTTTACTGAAAAGGAATACCGCCGGCTCGCAGAGTATGGAGCAACGTGCATATTGGAAATCTCACCTCACCTCGACGATGCGTATTCAAATTGGGCGTTTATCAACGACCTTCCGGCATCAAGAAAGAATCCAATTCCTCTTTACAATCTCTCTTATCGCAACGGTGAGAGCCTGATGCGTGCGCTTGGAGATAGCGAGAAAGTTGTGATCAGGTTCTCAGCGAAGACGGTGATCGATTCCACTCGCCCGAAAACCGTTGTCGCAACCCTCGAAGGGGAGAGCGACAAGTATTACATCGTCTGCGCCCACGGTGATTCGGATTCTGGCGGGCCGGGGGCCGACGATAACGCTTCCGGTGTGTCCACAGTCTTGGAGACTGCGCGAGTTCTCAAGAAGTTGGTGGCAACTCATCGCATCTCAAAACCAAAATGTTCAATAAAGTTCGTCGTATGGGGGGCAGAGATCTTCTCGACGGAGAACTATGTGAAGCTCCACGCCAGGGAACTCGACAAGATCCTTGGGGTTCTGAACCTGGACGAGGTGGGGATAGGAGCGTCACGCAACTGCCTATATTTTGAGTCGAACGACGTCAGCCAAAATGATTCGCTGATGAAAGTGCTTGACAGCCTCGCAGGGGACTATGCCGGAAAGCCGGGGTTTTGGTCTGAGGCGACGACGAATCCTTCTCAAGGCGGGACGGACTCATATGTTTTTTTCCCGAGGCATTTGCGGGCGCTAAAGGCTCCGGACGTGAAAATACCATCCGTGACGATCTATACGGCAGCGTGGAATGAGCTGAAGCCGATACCCCAGACGCCGGGATGGAAATCGAAGTCCTGGCATGGTCCGGCGGACACGGTGTACGTGGACTACTCGCCATACTATCACTCTTCCCTCGATGTGCCTGAGCGAACAACGGAAAAAGAACCGTTCAACATGGTTGTGGCAGCGAAAGCTGTCGGCATAGCGCTGCTTCGCTTGGCTTGGTAAGACGACGATGTCAACTCGGATCAACACGAGGATACAGGCGGATGGAAGAAGAGAAGAATAGCCGGCCAAAGGGCGAAATGATACAGGATTCGGGTTGCGACACTTCCCAGCATCATTACGGGCAATATTGCGTGAACTGCGGAACACTTCTTCAGAGCCGCAAATGCAAGCTGTTCTGTCCAAAGTGCGGTTTCTATCATTCATGCAGTGAGCCATGAGCGCACTTCAATCATTGACCGTCAATCACCGTATCTCGAATTCCCGAGAACTCCCATCCATAGACCATTCCACGGATGAGCAGTACACTTCACGAACGCACTGCACACACGCATCCGGTACAAGGGCTGACAGGACATTCCTGACGAAAAGCTTTTCCCGCAGTTGCCAAGAAATTCCAGTTCACAGAGTACTATGGACAATGCTGAGAGACTCATTCAAGCACTTGATATATTGAGATGATCTATGAAGAGACTGAATCTCGGTTGCGGCATAGACATAAGAGAAGGTTGGGTCAATCTCGACATTGCACCTCTCAAAGGGGTGGACGTAGTTCATGATATCAACGAATTGCCTCTCCCGTTCGAGAAAGATGAATTTGACTACATTCTTTGCAAGGACATCCTTGAGCACTTTGAATACCTGCCATTACTTCGGGAATTGCATAGGATTTTGAAACAAGGAGGGATCATAGAGATCTGCGTACCACATTTCACGTCTCAAGACAACTTCATAGATCCAACCCACAAAAAGCTCTTTTCTTTTCAGACGTTTAGTTTTTTCGTGACGGGTTCGAAGTTCAAGAGAGATTACTATTTTGATTTCCATTTCAGCAGGATTCTGTCTTCCAGAATAACTTTTCATAAGGGCTTTTTCTTCTACAACTATATTGTAGAGGCTTTGGTCAATCTTGGCACGCCTACGAAGAAACTGTTCGAAGCTACATTCCTTTCACGGCTGTTTCCTGCGTACAACATACTTATCACAATCGAAAAATAGAGTGGCTGCAAAAGACCTCCTACATCCGCTCCATGACATGACGATGTCGAGCATCAACGACCAGTATCGCTTCAACATCCGCGGGATTGATTTCGATTTTCTTTCCCGGACACACATCATGGGCATTCTGAATGTGACGCCGGACTCGTTTTCTGACGGTGGCCTCTACTTCGAACCATCGAGGGCGGTTCAGCGCGGATTGCAGATGGCTGAAGAGGGCGCCGACATCATCGATATCGGCGGGGAATCCACCCGGCCGGGTTCCCAACCCGTGACGTCAATTCAGGAGGCCGAGAGAGTCGTGCCCGTGATAGAGCATTTGGTGAGAGAGGTGACGATTCCAATATCGATTGACACTAGGAAAGCCAGCGTGGCCGAAGCAGCGCTTCGTGCTGGAGCCTCGGTAGTGAACGACATCAGTGGGATGACTTTCGATCCGGATATGATGCATGTTGTGAAGAGGCACACTGCAACACTAGTTCTGATGCACATGAAAGGAACACCGCAGACGATGCAGCAGAACCCCCAATACGAGAATGTCATCCGAGAGGTCTTCGAATTCCTGAGCATTCAAACCGGAAAAGCACGCGAGCACGGTATAACACAGATCATTGTGGATCCGGGAATCGGATTTGGAAAGGATCTGGGACAGAACCTTGACTTGATGAAGGGACTCAAGACGTTTTCGCTGTTGGATTGCCCCGTTCTCGTTGGACCATCGCGAAAATCTTTTATCGGCAAGTTGCTCGATCTTCCTGTGGAGGAGCGTCTGGAAGGCACAGCTGCAGCCGTCACGGCCTGCATTCTCCATGGCGCCAACATTATCCGTGTGCATGATGTGAAGGAAATGAAGAGAGTGGCTTGTGTTGCCGATGCTTTGAAGGGAAACGTCGCTCCGCTATGACTGCAGTGTTGATACCTGCGTTGAACGCTGCGCAGACATTAAGCGAACTACTTTCCCGGTTGCAGCCTTTTGTTTCGCGGGAATCCATTGTCGTCGTCGACGATGGCTCCACGGACGGAACGGCACGGATTGCACAAGAGTGTGGTGCTTTCGTGATTCGGCATGGGGTGAATCGAGGAAAGGGAGCGGCGCTCCGTAGTGGATTCGAATACATCCTGGGGAAGACACAATTCCGATCTGTGATTACGATGGATGCCGACCTTCAGCACGATCCTGATGAGATACCGAAGTTTGCTGCAAGATGGGAGCAGGGGAGCGTGGATGTCATTGTCGGAAACAGGAAACGTGCTGGAAGCGGAATGCCATTCCATCGCGTGATGTCCAACGCGATCACATCGCTGCTTGTCAGCGCTCGAGCCGGCGTTGTGATGAAGGACAGTCAATCAGGATTCCGCTTGATTTCCAGAGAGGTCCTGTCCGCTGTAACCATTGACTCTGATGGCTACGAAGCCGAAACCGAATTGCTTATCAAGGCTGCGCGGAAAGGTTTCACAATCGACTTTATTCCGATCGCGACAATTTACGGTAACGAAAGAAGCCACATGACGCATTGGCAAACGACCAAGCGTTTTCTTCAAGTTCTGATGAAGGAGTACTAATGGGGCGTTTTGAAGATGAACGACGTGAAATGATTGAATTGCTCAAGGATCGTGGTATCACCGACGAACGCTTGTTGCAGGCGATGATGAAAGTCGAACGTCATCTCTTCGTCTCCGAACCCTTTGTGAACCGCGCCTACGACGACACAGCATTGCCGATTGCGAAACAACAGACTATCTCGCAGCCGTACACCGTTGCTTTTATGACACAACAACTCGATCTGAAAAGCGGAGCTAAAGTGCTAGAAATTGGCACGGGATCGGGTTATCAAGCTGCAATTCTCGCCGAAATGGGATGTAAGGTCTACACCATTGAGCGGCATGTCGACCTGCTTCTTCAGGCCCGCAAGATGTTTGATAAGCGCAGTTATCGGATCGGATCCAAGGCGGGTGACGGTACCATTGGTTGGTCGGAATTTGCGCCCTACGACGGTATTGTGGTGACGGCCGCTGCCCCAAACGTTCCTGAACCTCTTAAGGATCAATTGGCTGAAGGAGGTAGACTGGTGATACCAGTTGGGGATCTTGATATGCAGGACTTGCACGTTATCACCAAGACAGGCAACTCTTTCGATGTGAGAATTGCCCAAGGTTTCAAGTTTGTTCCTCTCATCGGAAAAAAAGGCTGGAACGGTCAATAGCGATGTTGGTTTGACGCTACCGTTCCTGCATAGTCTCTCCATTTTAGGTGTATGTCCGCAATGCATCCCCGAATACTTGCTATCGTGGGTCCGACCGCCTCCGGGAAAACTTCTTTAGCGCTCTCTGTAGCCGAGAGATTTGAAGCAGAAATAGTGTCTGCCGACTCCCGCCAGATATACAAATATGTCGACATCGGAACGGCAAAACCGACCATTGCGGAAAGAACAATGGTAAAGCATCATTTTATTGATGCTCTGGAGCCTTTATCGGATTTCAGCGCGGGGCAATTTGGTTCGAAAGCAGGGAAAGTCATAACAGAGATTTTGAAAAAAAAGAAATTGCCTATCCTTGTCGGGGGTTCAGGATTGTATGTGAGGGCAGCTCTTTACGGCCTCTTCGACGGTCCCGGGAAAGACCCCGAGATCCGGACGAGGCTTGAAGAGCAACTGAAGACAGAAGGTCTGGAGACGCTCCTGAAGACTCTCAAAATAGTTGATCCTTTGACTCTGGAAAGTATGAAAGAAATCACCCCACGCCGACTTATCCGTGCGCTCGAAGTATACCGCATTACTGGAAAGCCAATCTCCAAATTCCAATCTGAAGAAAATGTGGCGCCCGCCTTTGAAGCATACCAGGTCGGTCTGTTGTGGGACAGGAAGGAGCTCTATCAGCGTATCGATGATAGGGTAGACTCCATGGTTGCATCCGGTCTAGAGAACGAAGTGAAAAACCTGATTTCGAAAAGGTACGACCGACATTTGAACGCATTGAACACCGTGGGCTACAAAGAAGTCTTCGATTTCCTGGATGGCAACCTTAGCCATGAGGAAATGATAGAACTAATCAAGAGGAACACCAGGCGATTCGCCAAACGGCAGATGACCTGGTTCAAGAGAGACCAACGGGTCCATTGGATGCGCGTGACGGGCGATGATTGGATCAACAAGACGACGCAGAAGATCGTCGAAGTGTTGAGCGCTCAACTACGCCCGCGCCGGTGACAGACATCGACATTGCTTTTCGGCAATTTCTTCCATATATTTAGAAAGTACGAATCA
>JBGPAN010000059.1:0-12106 GCA_041480785.1 Bacteroidota bacterium
CTCCGTGATGTCTCGATAGGAACTCAGAAACATCCGCCGACCCCGGAATTCAGCAAGGGTCGTCGTGACAAGCAGCGTCAGTTCCTCTCCCTTCTTCGGTGTAATCGTTGTCTCCTGTTCCGATAGGCGGCCTCCTTCAAGAAGGATCTTCAGGCCATCAAGGGCCTGCTGGCGACGGTCCTCATCCGGGTAGAGGACCTTGGAGAAATCACCGCTGGCATTCGCCTCTGCCATGGTGTACCCGCTGAGCTGTTCCATTGCCGAGTTGAATACTTCAAAGTGTCCCCGTTCATCGCTCAGCGTAATACCTTCCCGCACGGTCTCGATGATTTGTGCAAAGCGCTGCTCACTTTCAGCAAGATTCTGCTCCGTCGCCTTTCGAAGGGTGATATCGCGAGAGACAGTGATGATCTCTGTCGTTCTGCCGGTCGATCCGTCCATGACGTTTGTGCTCGCCGACTCAACCCAGAGGTAGGATCCATCTTTGCAGAGGAGACGATAGACATTGGTAAAACCATCCGGAAGATCCTTGTCTTTGTGCTGAGCAATTTGCGCTTTGACGCGATCGTCCGGATGGAAGAAATTGAGAGCAGAACGCCCTATCATTTCTTTCTGTTCGTACCCCAGGAGCTGATTGCATGCCGGCGAAACGTAGAGATAAATTCCATCCGGACTGAGCCTGGAGATGATGTCGGTTGCGTTGTCTGCCAGGATTCGGTATCGGAATTCGCTTTCTTTGACCTCCGCCTCAATGCGCATTCGCTCGGTCACATCACGGCCGACGGCGTAGACCAATTGCCGTTTGCTGTCTGCTGTCGCACTCCATTCAATCCATTTGTAGGAGCCGTCACTGCACCGGAATCGGGTAGCGAACCCCACCCCATGGCCGCCCTGGACTGCGCGACGAAATTCGTCCTCTGTTTTGCTTCGATCTTCCGAGTGGACAAACTCAAGAAATGGTTTGCTGAGGAGTTCGTCGTTGTTGCTGCCGAGGATCTTCTGCCATGCCGGATTCACACGTTTGAAGTAACTGTCAAAGCCGGTGAGGCAGAGCAGGTCAAGTGAGAGCGCAAAGAACTGGTCCCTCTCTTCCTCGGCAAGACGCTGTTTGGTAATATCACGCGCAACAGCCTGAACGCCGATCACCTGGCCATCTCGTTTCAAGAGCTGAACGTTTTGACCGAGCCAGATCACATCCCCCGTCTTGGTCTGAACCGGAAATTCAAAATACGTGTTCGGTGTTCCCTGAACCACCTGCAGTTTGTAGAATTGCTCGGCTTCAGTTCTGAATTCGGGGAGGATGAGGTCAAGATATCGCCTGCCGATGAGCTCCTTCTCCGAGTAGCCCATGACACGCAAAGCAATGGGGTTGGCGTACGTGAAGCAACCACGGGGATCAGCCCGGTAGATGATGTCCGTTGCGCTCTCGACAAGTTCCCGATAGCGTTCTTCTTGCTGCCGGAGTGCTTCTTTTGTTGATTCGAGCCCTCGTGTGGTGCGCTTTGTTTTGGCAGGTGCTCTCTTTTTTGTTGCTGTCTTCTTCTTTGGAAGAGGCTTCACACAACCCTCGTTTTACCGTTCGTGGAGCATGGGAATTTTGACTCCCCATGCCTTTGCATTCTTGATAGCTCTTTCATAGCCGGCGTCAGCGTGCCTGACAATCCCCATGCCGGGGTCGTATGTCAAGACGCGCTCTATTCGTTCTTCTGCCTCTTTGGTACCGTCGCATACAACCACCATGCCCGCATGGATGGAGAGGCCGATGCCGACACCGCCGCCATGATGGACACTCACCCAACTTGCTCCGCCTACTGCGTTCAACAGAGCGTTCAAAATGGGCCAATCGGCGATGGCGTCACTTCCGTCCTTCATCTTTTCCGTTTCCCGGTTTGGTGAAGCGACGCTGCCACAGTCAAGATGGTCGCGACCGATGACAATCGGGGCTTTCACTTCACTGCGGGCGACGAGATCATTGAGGATCTTTCCCATCTTTGCCCGCTCACCATATCCCAGCCAGCAGATGCGCGCCGGAAGGCCCTGAAATGCTATCTGGTTTTGCGCCTTCTCGATCCAATTGCACAGTGGTTTGTTCTCAGGGAATGTTTCAAGGATCGCACGATCAGTGCGGTAAATATCTTCGGGTTCGCCCGACAGTGCAACCCAGCGGAACGGGCCCTTTCCGTCACAAAAGAGCGGTCGGATGTATTCGGGAACGAAACCGGGAATCGCAAATGCGTTTTTCAAGCCGTTCGCTTCAGCCTCGCCGCGTATGTTGTTGCCATAGTCGAACACGATGGATCCTTTCTTCTGCAACTTCAACAAACCCTTGACGTGCTCGACGATGGACGCCTTCGACAAAGCAATATACTTCTCAGGATTCTTCCTCCGCAGCTCGAGCGCCTTGGGATACGTCATGCCCGCCGGAACGTATCCATTCAGCGTGTCATGTGCAGAAGTCTGATCTGTGACGATATCAGGAATAAACCTCCCATCGGCGATTTGTGGAATGATGTCGGCGGCATTGCCGACGAGTCCGACGGACAACGGTAGTTTCTTTTCCTTGGCGGCGCGAATCTGTGTCAACGCGTCGTCAAGGTTATCAGCCATCGTGTCAAGGTAGCTTGTCTTGAGCCTTTTCTTAATGCGATCCGGATCGACCTCAACCACGAGACATGTAGCGCCGTTCATGGTTGCAGCGAGGGGTTGCGCTCCACCCATCCCGCCCAGACCCGCGGTCAGAAGAAATCTCCCCGACAGCGATCCGTGAAAATGTTGTGCCGCACAGGCAGCAAACGTCTCGTAGGTGCCCTGAAGAATTCCTTGCGAGCCGATATAGATCCAGCTTCCCGCAGTCATTTGGCCGTACATCGTTAAGCCAAGTGCTTCAAGCCGACGAAACTCATCCCATGTTGCCCATTTTGGTACGATCATGGAATTGCTGATCAGCACGCGGGGAGCATGAGGATGTGTTTTGAAGATGCCGACAGGTTTGCCCGATTGAATGAGCAGCGTTTCGTCGTTCTCAAGAGTCTTCAAGTGAGCGACGATCGCGTCGAAGCAGGTCCAGTTGCGTGCCGCTTTTCCCGTTCCGCCGTACACGATAAGCTCATTGGGCTTTTCGGCGACTTCGGGATCGAGGTTGTTCATGAGCATCCGCATTGCTGCTTCCTGAACCCAGCCCTTGCAGGAAATCTTCGAGCCGCGCGGCGCGCGCGTTATGTGATGTGGTAGTAATGTGTTTTTCGATTTCATGGCACAGATCCGTCGTTCGTCGTTTTCTATTTTGATTTGGAGGCAACAGCGGTGATTTCGATCCTGGCCTTGCGCGGCAAGTTGGCCACTTCCACAGTCGTCCGTGTGGGGTAACGGCCCTGGACAAAATAGGTGCCGTAGATCTGGTTCATCTTTGTGAAGTCGTTGATGTCTTTGAGATACACCGTGCATTGTATCACATCGGACATGTCATAGCCTGCGTTCGCGAGAATCGATTTGATGTTGTCCAGCACCTGACGAGACTGAAGCTCGATATCATCGCCGGCGAGTTCAGTTGTTCCGGGCTTGAACGCCACTTGTCCGGAAACATAGAGGAAATCACCGACTTTGATCGCTGGCGTGTAGGGCCCGATCACTTGTGCATCGGAGTAGTATGTGCGTGTGGTGCCGCAACCGACGAGGAACAAACCGAGCAATAAAGCGCATATAAACAATCTGATGAGAAGTCTCATACGATTTCTCCTCTGAGTTGTTCTCTAAAGTTTGTAGCCGATCTTGCGCAGAAAGTCTTTTCGCGCCTGGATGTCTGTGGCCGTCTCTATTCCTCTTGTTTTGATCCCATCAATGACGCCGAGAATTCCGCGGCCTTGATCGGATTCCGCCACAATCACCTCAACGGGATTTGCCGTTGCGCAGTAGATGGTGCAGACCTCGGGGATCGCTTTGATGATGTTCAGGATGTTGACGGGAAAACCGTTTTCCATAAAGAGGATGAAGCAATGTCCGCAGGAAAGGGCAAGAGCGTTTTTCTTTGCCAGCTCGATCAGGGCTGGTTCGTTTCCCGTAAACCGAACCAATGCGGGTCCTGATGATTCACAGAACCCCACACCAAACCTGATCTGGGAATTAGTCCCGACGATGGCTTCATGAATATCTTCAACGGTCTTGATGAAATGCGATTGCCCAAGAATGAAATTCGTCGCCTCGGGCTTCTCGATTTTCACGGTTTTCAGTTCCATGGCGTTCCCTCTTTATGCAGTGTGTGCTTTCGATTTCAATCTTACGAGCTTTCTCGGAAGGAATCAATGTTCTTCCCCGGCACTCTGTGGCACGACCAACGTGACGGTCATGGATTCAGCATCTGCTCCGGATGGATCAACCATTGCAGAAGGGCTTTGTCGTATTCGGGTGATGCCACGGCGCTGAGGCAAGCAAGACTGCATGGTCTCATCATCACCCTGCTGCGCTCGTCTCCTGCAAGAAGCACAGAGATTGTCGTGCTCAAATGAGGTTCGTGGCCTATGAGAAGCACGGTTTCCTTGTTCAGTTCCGAAAGCTCGCGAAGGATGTGTCGCGGGTCGCTTGACGATGTGAGATGCTCTGTCGTGCTGAGGGGGACAGGCCCGATCTCGTGGAGAACGGCGGCAGCGGTTTGTTGGGCTCTGAGCAAAGGACTGCAAAGGATGTGCTCAATGCCTGTCTTGCCAGCTCGAAGGAATCTGCCGACGGAGGTCGCCTGCTGTTTGCCAAAATCGCTCAGCGCATGGTCGCTGTCGTGAACCCGTGTATCTCGAATCGCATCTCCGTGACGCAGAAGATAGAGAATCATCGTGCCTCAGTGACCGAGTGGATCATCCGTCATTGAACCGATGTGGTAAAGTCGGTTCTATCAGCCTTTGGTGAGATCGAATTGCTGGATCTTTGTGTAGAGGGTCTTCAGACTAATATCGAGGATCTTCGCAGCGACGTTCTTGTTCCAGTTGACGGACTTTAGAACGCCGGCAATGTGGACTTTCTCGATGTCGACCATCCTGGCTGCGCTGCCAATGCGAACCGCTCCTGCGTCACCTGAGGTAAGGGATTCGAATGCCGCCCGCGTCCCGATGGGGAGAGCGAGGTCATCGACACGGATCTGTTCGTCTTGCGAAAGAATTGCGGCCCGTTCCACGACGTTTTCTAGCTCCCGCACATTTCCGGGCCAGTCGTACTTCATCAACACTTCGAGTGCCCGGTCTTCCATCAGTTTCGGCTCTCTCAAGGGGAACCGCTTCTTCAGGAAGTGCTCTACGAGAAGAGGGATGTCTTCTTTGCGTTCGCGCAGCGGGGGGAGGCTCAGGGTAATGACATTCAGCCGGTACAACAGATCCTCGCGGAATCGACCCGTGCCGACTTCTTGCCGAAGGTCCTTGTTCGTAGCTGAAATAATGCGTACGTCAGACTTGAAGTTCTTGTTGCCGCCGACACGCCGATATTCCCCCGTTTGCAAAAAGCGCAGCAGTTTCGGCTGGATCATTGACGAAATCTCTGCTACTTCGTCCAGGAACAGAGTCCCCCCGTGGGCGATCTCCACCAGGCCTTGCTTGGTGACGATGGCATCGGTGAATGCTCCCTTTTCGTGGCCGAACAGCTCGCGTTCGATCAGCGTCTCGGGAATGGACGAACAGTTCAGGGCCATAAACGGCTGCTCGTTGCGGAGACTGTTTGTATGCAGGAAGTTCGCGACCAATTCTTTGCCTGTTCCGCTTGCACCATGGATGAGAACTGTGGAGTCTGTCGGCGCAACGCGCGACGCAAGATTAAGGATATCGAGAAACGCTTTGCTCTTGCTGACGATCTGGGACGAGAACGCATGCCGCTCGAGCTCGGATTTCAGCGCCTTGTTCTGAATGAGGAGCTGTTTGCGCTCCATGGCGCGGTCAATGATCGCGAGCAATTCGTCGCCCGAGTACGGTTTGGTGACGTAATGGAACGCGCCCAACTGCATACACTCAACCGCCATCCGCACATCACTGACGCCTGTAAGCATGATGACCTGTGTGTCGAGGTAATGATCTTTGATGAACCGCAATACTTCAATGCCGTCGACGCGGGGCATCTTGACATCAAGAAGAACCAGATCAAAGGGAAGCGACTGGATAAGATTAATGGCAGCGATGCCATCGGCGGCCGTCTGAACGTAGTAGCCCTCCTGTTCCAGCAGACCCTTCAGTACCTGGAGCAGAGGAGCTTCATCGTCGACTGCTAATATAGAAACCGGTGCTTTTGACATGGCCCCTCGAAAAAGTTGTCGTCAGCGGATCGGTAATACAAAATAGAATGTGGCGCCCTTGCCGAATTCTGATTCAGCCCAGATTTTGCCGTTGTGAGCTTCGATGATGCGTTGGCAAATGATCAAGCCAAGGTTTGTCCGCTGTTCGCTTCCCTCTCCCGAAGAATCTCTGTATCGGTCGAAGAGCATCGCGAGATCCTCGGAGGTGAGACCGGGTCCACTGTTGAATACAGAGACCATCACATAGTCCGATGGCTGTTGGCCCTCCTCCATCACCATCGCGACCTTGCGAATGTGGATGACGACCGCGCCTTGTGCGGGTGTGACACGGACCGCCGTGCTCAGGATATTATGGAGGACCTGCTGGATTTTCTGACGATCAAATTCGAGTGTCGGAAGATCGGCTTCCGGATGTATATCGAGGGCGATCTTGTTTGATTGGAGAGGAACACGAAATTCCTGGGCAACTTCCTGGACAAGGTCAGCCACGTTGCTGATTCCCTTGTTGAGACGCACGCGTCCCGCCTCAAGCTTCGTCAGATCCATCATGTCCGTGAGGAGGCTGATCACGCGGTCGATGGAACTCGTCATATAGCCCAGGAGTTCTTTCTGATGCTCGCTCACCGTTCCGGCCATACCCTTCACCAGATAACCGATGCTCTGGCGAAGCCCGGAAATCGGATTGTGAAGGTCATAGAGAAGTCTTGCCGTATGTTCTGCCTGCAGTTGGCGGATACGCTCTTCGGCGTCTCTTTTTCGCATCAAAGACCGGAACTGGGGAACCAGTTGATCGAGGTCGATCGGCTTCGAGAGATACTCTTTTGCTCCCAGTTTCATTGCTTCAACAGCCATGCCGACGTCGCTCATCGCAGTCATCATCACGATGTCAGTTGCCGTCGAGTTTTTCTTAATAAATCGAAGAACTTCGAGGCCATTGATTCCAGGCATTTTAATGTCCAGGAGCGCAATGTCGAAATCGTGAGACTGAACCAGTTTGATTGCATCAAGACCATTGCTGGCCTGCTCAACGGCGAACCCCTCATCGCCAAGCCAGGCCGCGATAGTCGTTCTGAGCCCATCCTCATCCTCTGCAATCAGTACTCGTATTTTGTCTTGATTCATTTGTTTCAACCGTTACGTGGTGCGCAATAGTGCAAAATGCCCGTGTTGACACTCCTGTTGAGGACTTCCAGAGGAAGCCAGGACGGCTGGATCGGAGAAAAACTGAATGAGGCCAAGCATATCGCCTAGAAAGCCTGCGAGATAATAACGAGATTCGCAAGAAAAGTCAATCTGCGCCGTCACACACTGCTGCAAGTTGAATTTCAGCGAAGGCTACACTACATTGTTTAGAAACCAGCGCGTGTTCGTTCTCCCCGATCCATGGATGAGGTAAGGTCTTCTCGGTCTCGATTTGCTGGCGATTCCTGTCGTAATGGATAGGCCACATCAGAAGGTCTGGCAAACAGAACACTCGGCGGGTGATGGATCCATCGGATGACAGTTATTCAGAATGAGGAAAGCATGACCTATAGTAAAGAGCTCCTGCGTTCTCTCCCAAAGGTACTCCTGCATGACCATCTTGACGGCGGCGTCCGTCCTCAGACGGTTATCGAGCTGGCCAAGGACTGCGGTTACAGAAAGCTGCCGACGACAGACCCTGGCGAGCTCTCGGAGTGGTTCCATCGCGGGGCAACGCGCGGAAGCCTTCCGCTTTTCCTGGAAGGGTTTGAACATACGTGCGGCGTGATGCAGACAGAAGAAGCGCTCGAACGTGTGGCGTACGAAATGATGGAGGATATGAAAAAGGACGGCGTCGTGTATGTCGAGACGAGGTTTGCTCCGAGCTTCCATACAGAAAAGGGGCTGCATCATGAAACAGTGGTGCGGTCGGTCTTGCGAGGGCTCGAGCGCGGCAAGAACGACTTCGGCGTACAATACGGTGTGATCGTTTGCGCGATGCGTAGCATGAGGCCGTATATTTCGGAAGAGATTGCTGAGCTCGCCGTCGATTTTCGTGATCATGGGGTTGTGGGATTTGATCTTGCCGGGGAAGAAGGGGGGTACCCGCCCAAGAAGCACATAGAGGCCTTCCATTATATTCAGAGGGAGAATTTCAACATCACGATCCACGCCGGAGAGGCATTCGGGATTGAATCAATTTGGCAAGCTATTCAATGGTGCGGTGCTCACAGGATTGGTCATGCGACCAGGCTGGTCGAAGACATGAAAGTGAAGGACGGGGAAGTGTTGAACATGGGGACACTTGCACAGTATGTGCTCGATAAAAGACTTCCGCTCGAAATCTGCCTGACGAGTAACGTCCACACGGGTGCCGTGAAGAGCATGAAAGAGCATCCCTTTGGTATCTACTATCGATATCGCTTCCGCGTCACTCTCAACACCGATGATCGGTTGATGAGCAATATTACGCTCACCGACGAATATCAGACGGCAGCGGAAGCCTTCAATCTGGACATCGACGATCTTGAAAAGCTTTCCATCAATGCGATGAAGAGTGCTTTTATGCCTTACAAGAGGCGCATTCCATTCATCTATAACGTCATCAAGCCAGGCTTCGCGGCTGCCAGGGAAAAACTGAAGCACGGCGACTGACGGAAGGACCACCCATGAGCACAAACAACAGAAGCTACCGATGGCGTTTGAGTGCTCTGTTCTGTTGTTCGCTTCTGTATCTGATACCACCGACGCAACAGAAAGGAGACCCCATGAACCATCAACATATTCACTGGCTTGGGCATGCATCATTCCGCATCGAGGACGGTGCAACGCAGATCTATATCGACCCCTGGAAGCTACCGCCGAATTGCCCGAAGGCTGATGTGATCTTTATTACGCATGCTCACTATGATCACTTCTCCCAGGAGGACATTGCGAAGATCGCCAAGGAAGGAACGGCGTTTTTCGCGCCAAAGGATGTTGCCTACCAAATCAAGGGAACCGTCATCGCCGTGACTCCCGGCGAAAACTACAACCTCGGGGAACTGAAAGTGAAGACGATTCCAGCTTACAATATTGGCAAGCAATTCCATCCGAAGCAGAGTAACTGGGTTGGCTATGTCATTGCGCTCTCAACCGGGCAGAAGATCTATCACAGTGGGGATTCCGATTTCACCCCAGAGATGAAGACCGTAGTCACCGATTTTGCTCTCCTGCCGATCGGTGGAACGTACACCATGACGGCGAAAGAAGCAGCGGAGGCTGCCAATGCGTTCAAACCTCAGGCGGTAATTCCGATGCACTGGGGGGATATCGTTGGAGCTCAGAAAGACGCGGAGGAATTCAAGAAGGTGTTCACCGGTAAGACGATTATCAAGTCTCCTGAACGGTGACCTGTGAAATCGCGGTTGTTCCGCCTGGGGATCACTCAAGCGGTTTCTTCATGCACCTCGTACTACTCGTACCTCGCCGCAACCGACAACTGCAAGTGCGAAGGGCTCACCTACCGACATGATTGCTTTTGAGCGTCTGCCGGGGCCCGTCTACTTCTGGTGAATCAGGTTTTCCACCCGATCTTTGTCCTTCCGCCGGATGCGCATGCGGAGAACAACCTCTGCATCCTCATAAATCCGTTCGAGAACCTCACCGGCACTGTGGAGCTGAGAAATCAGTTTCTGCTGGTCCTGCCGCACTCTGAAGGTCTCTTCGACAAACTCTTTTTTCAGGAGCAGGAGCACCTCGTCCTTCAGGCCAAGGATATTGATGCCGCGCATAGCCGAGATAAACACTCTGTGAGGATATTCGTCCGCGAGCGTTTGAAGGATAGTGCGATCGGTCAGAAGGTCAATCTTGTTGAACACCATCAGCGTGGGCTTGTCGTCGGCGCCGAGTTCTGCTAGCGTGTCCTTGACGACCTTGATTTGTTCTTCAAAAGTAGAGCTCGAAACGTCGACCACGTGGAGAAGAAGGTCCGCTTCGGTTACCTCCTCGAGGGTACTTTTGAACGAGGCAACGAGATGATGGGGGAGTTTGCGGATGAACCCTACCGTATCCGTCATCAGCATTTGAATAGAGGGGTTAAGAGGAACCAGGCGAGTCGTGGGATCCAATGTCGCAAACAGCCTGTTCTCGACGAACACGTCCGATCCGGAGAGCAGATTCAGGAGAGTGGACTTCCCGGTGTTTGTGTAGCCCACGAGCGCGGCACGTGTGTGGTGGAGCCGTCCCTTTCGCTGTGTTGATCGCTGTTGCGAAATTCGTTCGAGCTTTTCTTTCAAATGGCTGATCCGAGAACGTATTATCCGTCGGTCAGTTTCGATCTGCGTTTCGCCGGGACCTTTTGTGCCGATACCGCCGAATTGCTTCGAAAGGTGCGTCCACTGGCGGGTCAGGCGAGGAAGGAGGTATTGGAGTTGAGCAAGCTCAACTTGAGTCCTGGCTTCGTTTGATTTCGCGCGTGAAACGAAGATATCAAGAATCAACCCGCTTCTGTCGAGGACTTTACATTCAAGGATCCGCTCAAGGTTGCGGACCTGCACCGCGCTCAAATCATCGTCGAAGATGACGAGCGGGATCATTTGCTCGACAATCATCTTGTGAATTTCTTCGACTTTGCCTTTGCCGATAAATGTCGCGGAGTCGATCCGGTCCCGATCCTGGCTCATGCGCGCGACCACATCGGCTCCCGCCGTATCAGCGAGGAGCTCCAGCTCGTTGAGGTATTCCTCGGTCTCAACGCGGCCAACCGCACGTGTGGAAACTCCCACGATGATGCATCGCTCTCTGTCCGTTCCTTCCAGTTCAATCATTCTATTCAACGGCTCCAATCTCGCGCTTCGTTGTTCTTGCGACCAGTAACTCGATAATAGCAACGACCAATGCCAACATCAAGAAGTATTTCCAGAGTTCCACTCCAAACCTGGACTCGAGCACGTTTCGCTCGAGATCGGTCGTCTGATCCACTGTGTGCACAGCGCCGCTCTCGATGCCAATGCGTTTGAGGAGCTTGTCCATCTCAGCGGACGCAGGTTTTGCCATCTGAGACTCACGCGCATCGAGATTCACCACGAACTTCTTGAGAATGCTCGTGTTCGCAGAGACTTCATAGAGTCCGAGTTGATCTGTCGCCGCAAAACGGAACACGCGTTGGATCGACTGACGGGAGGGTGCAGCTGAGACCTCGACATGCTGAGGATTCCGTATCGTCCATTTGTCTGAGGTGACTGCGTTGCTTCTGATGACGATTTCGCTTCCTGGAAGGATATCGTCGGCCAGAGCCTGCTGATGTCCGAGATAGAGAACGGCACGGTGCATCATCGGTACGAAGAGACCTTTCAGAGGAAAGTTGGACCACTCCGTCGTCGTCGGTACGGCAAAAAGAAGAACTCTCCCCGATCCGATGGAATGCTCTGTCAGAAATGCTCCCCCATTCGCCATCGTTATGATTGGATTCGATTGAGCGGAGAGAGTAAACCGAGCAGATGAGCGAATGCGCGGTGACTCTATTCTTCTCGCTGCCCCCCGGGGGGACGCCGGAGATTGCTTCGAGGGGGGAGTGGATGCCGACTCAAACATGCCTTCAAAGATCGGATGCCGTAGCTCAACCTTGTCAAATTCAGTGTAAGATTCGCTCTCGGCGCGGAGGGCAGAAGAACGATCGATCCCCGTGCAAGGAGGAAGACTCAAGCCCGCGGCAAATTGAGCATTGAAACCATTAGCATCGAGCTGTACGCCGGGAAAGAGGACAAGCCCGCCGCCATCGTTGACGAACGTGCGGAGTTCAGAAATCTGCGACGAGGAGAAACCCTGCGACGTGCAGAGGATGATGACGTCTGTGCGCCTGATCATCGAGGAATTCAACCGATCGGGTAAGGTCTCTGTAAG
>JBGPAN010000060.1:0-12096 GCA_041480785.1 Bacteroidota bacterium
ATGCTGGCCGGTGGCAGCAAACGGAAAGGTGTTCGTCGTTGCGCCGGACCGCTTCATGACAGCGATCGATGCCCAAACAGGAAGAACGATCTGGCGCTCCAAGCAACATCAGGTGAGGGAGTGCGTAGGGATTTCAGAAGACGGCAAGCGGGTCTATGCGAGATGCATGACGGACACGGTTGTTGCGTTCAATTCCTCCGCTTCGTCGCCTGCAGAAGTCTGGGCCACAAACTGCGGCTATGGTTATGATATTGATCCGTCGATGCCAATGGAGCGAGATGGCGCGGTGTATTTCGGAACGAAAAACGGACTGATCTTTGCGTTGGATGCCCATTCAGGTGCGATTCTCTGGGAACACCGGATTGGCGTGACGATCGCAAGTACGCCCGTACCCCTCGAGAACCACCGCGTGATCGTTTCAGATCTTGACGGCAAAATTTCGCTACTCGAGGAAAAACACTAAATTGTTATTCAGAGGAGTCAAGACACTATGACAGATCTTCGTTATCCCGTCGGAAAATTCCAACCGGAACCCGAACTCAACGATGTTAGCCGACAAAACCTCATCCGGCAGATTGCAGAGGCACCGGCGAGGCTTCGCGAGGCGATCAAGGGCCTCACAGAAGAACAGCTCGATACTCCATACCGGCCCGGCGGCTGGACTGTCCGGCAGGTGGTTCACCACATCCCCGACAGCCATATGAATGCCTATATTCGGTTCAAGCTTGGCATGACCGAGGAAGAGCCGCCCGTGAAGCCGTACAAGGAACACCTCTGGGCTGAGCTTGTTGATGCAAAATCATCGCCCATTGAACCATCGCTCTCCCTTCTTGAGTCTCTTCATCAGCGTTGGACCGTTTTCCTGCGCTCGATGTCAACTGCAGATTTTGCCAGAACCGTCAAACACCCCGAGATGGGAACAATCGCGCTCGACAGAATCCTCCAACTGTATGCCTGGCACGGACGACACCATGTAGCACACATAACCTCGCTGCGTGAGCGCATGAATTGGAAGTAGGGCGATTCATTCCGCGTTGCTAACTATGGGAGGCATCACGTTGCTCACATCACATTTCTGCGCGAGCGGGTGGGGTTGTAGGAACTTGAAGGTGATGCGGTATGTTGCGTGCTTCCCTCTGCAGCAATCACACTGGCTTGGCGCTGTTCTGGTCTTAATGGATAAAGCTAGTTAACTTCGATAGCAACAGGCTTACTGATCCGTTTCGTATCCCCGATAATTGCTTCAAGTTGAAGTATGTGTTTTCCGCGTTTCAGTGACCACCAAACGCCCGTGGACCTGAAGTCTAGCACATCGTTGTCGACACGAACAGAGATGCTGGTGCTCTTTTCGGGGGCAACACCCACGATTTTGACGCTCTGATATTCCGGTCGCAAGATCGGGTCAAGTTTGAATTGATCACCGTCGTTCGGATAAAGTATTATCGGTTGTGAACGTTTTCCCGCTGGATTGTCCGTCCGGACTGGTGTGGCATTGGCAGGCACCCGGGGAAGCCGTTCTTCTTCGGCCCAAGCGCTGAACTCTGGCCTGAAAACTTCATACACCCGTGGAGTTCGCGCTCCGCTTTCTGTTGTTACCTCAAATGTTTGGTGGACAGTACAGCGTTGTACCGGTTCTTTCCCTTTTTGAAACCACTCGATGATTGATTTCCCGCACGCACGCGTAGGTAACATTCCGGATCGAGGGCACACTTCGAGCTTCCGCAGACCCACAGGAACGGAAAAATCCCGTGGCGGGTTATTTCGGTGCAATAGCATCATGATGTCAGAGAAGATCTGACCCGCGCCGGTGATTCCCGAGACTCCCCGCATGGGCGATCCGTTGAAATTGCCGACCCAGACACCGACAGTGTAGTCTGTAGTGTAACCAACCGTCCAGTTGTCCCGATAGTCTTTCGTCGTGCCCGTTTTCACGGCACAGCGAAACGGAAAGTGAAACGCGTTCCCAAACGCCGGCTTTCGAGCCACCGGGTCGCTCAAGATATCTGTGAGTACATAGGTAACGCACTCGTCAAAAACCACTCGTGTCTGTTGCAGGTTTGCTGTGAGTTGTTCGTTCAGGGGTTGTGCGCCGCTCAGGTGCCGGACCGATTCCAACAGTCGGACAGGCATCCACCTGCCTTGGTTCGCCAACGAGGCATACGCATTTGTTAGCTCAAGGAGTGTTACCTCTCCATTGCCCAGTGTCAGACCGTAACCATAGAACGAAGCGGGTTGCGCAAGCGACTCAAATCCCGCCTGATGGAGCCGATCAAGGAGCGCCTCGATGCCGATTTGCTGTGCGACGCGAACGGCAGGAACATTGTACGAACAGGCAAGTGCAGTCCGAAGGCGAACCGGGCCATGGTAGCGCCGGTCGTAGTTCTGAGGAATGTAGTCACCGTGAACGTCGGGGATCTGCGTCGGAACATCAGCCAGAATGTCAGCCGGGGAAAATCCTGCCTCGAGTGCTACCCCGTACGTGAACGGCTTGATGGACGAACCCGGCTGCCTTAACGCTAGAGCGCCGTTGACCTGCCCCTGATGGCTGTCATCAAAAAAATCCATCGATCCTACGAGCGCACGCACACTGCGTGTGTTGTTCTCCAACACGACTACTGCAGCATTGGTGACATTCTTCTTCACGAGTGTTGCCAGGTGGCCTCTGATGAGCCACTGAATCTCAGACTGCAGGGCGTAGTCAAGGGTCGTTTGTGCGGAGACAATTTCAGGATTTGCGCGGAGGTTATGGGTAACCATTTCCACAAGATGCGGCGCACGGAAATTCGCCTGTGGAGGAAGAATGCGCAGCGGTTGTTCAAGTGCACGTCCATACTCCTCAGCAGAGATCAACTGTTGTTCCAGCATTCGTGTGAGCACGAGATGGCTTCGAGCTGTGGCTTCCTCGGGGTTCACATTCGGGTTCAGAACGGAGGGGGCATTCGGAAGCCCTGCAATCAGTGCTGCTTCGGCCAACGAAAGATCGCGCGCGGGCTTCCCGAAGTACCACCGGGACGCCGACTCCACACCAAACAGTTGATTTCCATACGGGGCACGATTGATATAGTGCTCAAGGATTTCGCGCTTACTCATCATCCGTTCGAGTCGCAGCGCGTACCACATCTCCAACAGTTTGTTGAACAGCGTGCGCGGGTGATGATACACGTTGCGAATAACCTGTTGCGTCAGCGTCGACCCACCCGACCGAAGAGCTCCAGCTCTGATGTTGGTTGTGAGGGCACGAACAAGAGCGATAAGATCGATACCTGGATGGTATTGAAACCGTTTGTCCTCGACCGCAATCGTTGCCTGAAGAAGGGCCGGTGACACCTCCACCAGAGATTTCCACGATCCCCGCCCCTGCTCATCGTTTAAAAACTCCCTCAGCAGCACACCACGCCGATCGAGCACCCGCAGTGACTGGATGTTCTGTTTCTGAAAGCGCTCGCCCGGAAGTGGAAGGAACAGCGATCCAAGAGCGATGAGCGACAGACCAAGAAAGAAACTGAGAATCCAATATCTTCTTCTCAATCGTTTCATCAACCGGGTCTCTTCCGTTGTGCATTTTGAATCATCGATACGTCATCCTCCTCCGACCGCTGTTCAGCACTGAGATGTTGGACGCTTCCCTCAGCGCACAGTGATTACCTGCGATGACGTTTGTCCAAAGACTTCCGGCTCGTACATCCCTTCTGCCCGAGTCGATGGCATGCTGAATGTACCAAACGATGTCACTCGCGCCAGATACGTGAAGGTGTGCACGCCCGCCGGGAGATAGTCCGCAAACAGAAGTGCACGATCATCATGCATTTCCGTGTGATTGAAGGGATTCTCATACCACCACTCGTCTTCACGGTGACGTTCTTGAGAGACCGTCAGGCTTTTTCCGGCCGTTTGAAGAGAAAGGTCGACAATCTCAAATCCCGCAGGTACAGGATCTTCCACCACAATGAAATTGCGCGCCTGGTTGGTGATGATGGAAAGCGTGATTTTCACGACCGTTCCTGCTTTGAATGTGCCCTTACCTGCCTGTGGCTCCTTCACTGTTTCAATGGCCTTCAGGACAGACAGGCCCTCATCTTTGGCGACACTTTCGGTCTTTGGATAGTAATTCATACGAATTGTGTAGTAGAGTCTGCCACGACCATCTTTTGTGATATCGATTGGATACTGCGCACCAAGCACCAGTTCTCCTATCGAAAGGTCTTTTGTTGCCGTGCGGAATGACCGTCCCTGAAAAAGCTCTTTCATCAGCTCACCGCCTGCAAGGCGGACATCGGCTCGAAAATTGGGTTCGTCACGCTCGTAGGCTTTGAAGTACGTTGCCAGCGCATCCACAACATAGATATTCTCCTGCGTCGTTCTCCAATGGCCGCCTTTCTGCTCGTCCAGCAGCCATCGGACAACTTTCGGAATAAGTGGCTGCTCGGGTTGTGTCTCGACCAACGCTTGCATCACGAGCGCTGTCGTCCTGGCATTCGAGTGGAAAATCCATTCAAAACCGTACGGATTGCGCTCCTCAAAATGTGCAGACGTTGGTGCAATCTTGGCTTGATTGAGAAGGTCGCGTGCCAGATCCTGGATCATTGCCTGATTTCCATGCGCAAAGGATAGCGCCTTCAGAAGGTAAGCCTTCGCAAAGAGCGGAAGTCGGACGTTCTCATTGGGTGATTTCTTTTCATCCTGATAGAGCTTCTCCATATATCCGTAGTCTGGCTGACCAGCCAGTGCAAGCGTATACAGGATCAATGCCTGAGTGCAGCTGCCGATCCAGGGTGTATCATACCAGGAACGCTCTTCCCCGCGCAAGACGCGTTTGAGATACCCAAACCCCTGATCCATCATTCTCTTGTCCACAACATATCCGTGCCGCTGTGCTTGGACCGCCGTGTACATCGCATAGGCTGACACGTACGCATACGTCCAATGGACATTCTTCCAATAGCTGAATCCACCGTTCTCGCGCTGGAAGGCGGGAAACTCATCTAAGATCTTCGTCACAACCTGCTGATGGTCTTTTTCTTTGAAGACCTCAAACTTGAACGCCTCAACAAGCTCCTTCGCAAGGATGATCGGTAAGACTGACGATGCACGCTGCTCAAGACAACCATATGGATACTCGAAGAGATATGACATTCCACCGGAGAGCCCCGCGAGAGCAGTGGAGGAAAGTGTGAACTCGAGGTTTCCCAAATCCTTGTAGATGTCAGTTGGAATGACGACCTTCTCCTGCCTCTGTGGATCGGTTAAGGATTCATATAGCGCGACTGACTCGCGAACACGCGGCACCTCGATGGGAATTGTCCACTGTAGACCATCAGTGTCATCGTCCGTCTTCGCGCGGAAGGTGAAAACAGCTTTACCAATCTTCTCTGCGGAGAATTTGTGCCGCACTTCCAACGCCTGACCCGGCTTCAAGATGAGGAACGACGTGTCCTGGCCAAAGAACCTGATTCCTTTTGCCTCCGTGATCAACCGAACGTTTTTCTCTTTTTCTGAGTAGTTGAAGATGACCGCACCACCTTCGAATGAATCACCAAGGCGGGCAAACCGGGGCAACGACGGAAGCATCAGGAGCGGCTTGTTGACGGCAAATGGATGCTCGCCATAGCCAAATTCCGCTTCTCGGGAATGTGCGACCGCCATGACTTCAAATGATGTCAGGTTGTCGGGAAGTTTGAAGCTCACTGTGACATTTCCTTCGGCGTCGGTCATGAGCGAAGGATTCCAGTACGCGCTCGCGCGGAAGTCCTTTCGCACACCTTCGGCATCCACCGCAGCCATCATTTTCTCCTGCGCCCCGCCTCCGCCTTCATCTTCACCTTTCTCGCCGTACTCCCGCTGTTTCACAAGATGAATGCGGGTCTCGGTTGTCATAACGCCAAGACCACGCTGCTGATAAAACTCATCAAACGGATTCGGCAGTCGGTACGCGAGAAGATTCAAGACACCAAGATCGGCAACACTCAGCGCTACTTCGGAGGCCACACCGCCCCCTGCGATATTCTTCACGTTCACGGTGACATGCACCGAGTCTCCCGGCCGGTATTCCTTCCTGTCTGTCTTCACAACTACCGCAAGTTGCTTTTCTTTCGGACTGACGGACAGCGACGCATATCCGATTTTGAAGGAGGGCCGCCCAACGTCTGATTCGTTCGTTTTTCCTGGTGCCTCAACGCGCCCCTGGAGAAGAACAACGGAGACGAAAATATTGGGGAGATAGTTCTTGAGGATCGGTAGATCGATTTGCGGGGCGCTTCCCCTCAGCGTCCGTGTGAAGTGATGAATGATCCCTTCACGCTCAATGGAAATCAAGGCTAACGCTTCCTCGTAGGGTGATTTGACAATAAGGCTTGCTGTTTCACCCGGGGTGAAGTTTGATTTGTTTGTCACAAGCTCGATCTTGTCGTCGTTCGTCCGTTCCCATGGAACATAGCCGGAACCACTCACGTAAAAGTACGCGTTTGACACGATCTGATTTCCACGTTTGTCTTTCCCCTCCACATCCAGAAAATAGAAGCCGGCTTGTTTCGTCCTGAACGAGCGCATGAAGGGCTCCGAGGCCGATTGGATCACCGCTGAATCAGCGAGCACATTCTCGACTTCTGAAGTCCACACGTATCGCCCTCCTGTTTCAGCTTTCCTTACCGATCGCCAGATTCGTTGATAGAGCTTGACGGTCAGGGAAATGTTGGGCAGAGCTTTTCCTTCCGGCGTAACGGCGAGCAGCTTGTACCTAAAGAGTGAATCGGTGGGAACAAACGTGCTCGACGGGGAAATTCCAATATAGTATTCACCGCCGTGCACTGTGACAACGGTCCGCCCCGAGATGGTCTGGCGGGATTTCGAGGTGACATCCCCCTCGATCATGAGCGAAACCGTACCGATGATCTCTCCTACTCGAAGATCCGAGCGTATCCCAATGCTGCCTCCATCATCCAGCGTGCCTTGACCGGAAGCGAGCAGACGGCTTCCGAACCCACTGGAGTATGGTGAGAACCACCTCATCGGGCCAAAAAAATACCCCTCAAAGCCATCCGGACTCCAGTTGGTCTCACTGGCAGTGAGGCGCCAGGTGATGGCTTCTTCTTTCATGGGTGCGCCAAACAGATATCGACCCGAAATGAACCCGACGACGGTATCGCCGACGATGTAGCTCTTTCTCCCTGCGAGAGCGGTGACCTCAAATTCAGCCGGGCGAAATGCCTCGACCCGAAATTGAGCGGAACCGACATCATGCCACTGCTCTTTGCCGTTCTTCACCTGCTTGATCTGAAGCGCGATAGGATAGTAGCCGAGTGGTGATGTGGGCTTCAACAAAAGTGACACAGCAAACGAACCAAACGGCGAGAGTTTTTGCTCCGCATTGAAGATTTCGTCATTGCGGGAGTTCCGTACAACAAGACGGAGTGCAGTGCTCGTGGGAATTCTCCACGTGCCCTCCTTCTTGACCCGCACGATCCCTTTGATTTCAACTTGCTCAGCAGCCTTGTAGAGCCCGCGATCAGTGAACACGCTTGCCTGCAATGGCTCGAACTTGGGAGACCAGTCCGCCTGCACACCGAAGACCCACGGTTCAATTCCGTTATTCCACTCAGAGCTCGTGACAGCGACATCGTCTTTGTATTTCACCAGCACCCACTGTCTCGGGTGGCCAGATTCATAATATTCTTCCTCACCCGATGATTGACGCTGCGCCATTCCCAACTTGCCCCAACCGGGGGTTTTCACAAGTCCATCCGAACCGGTTGTGCCGCTCCACAGGACGGTGTTGCTGTCGTTTCGCACCTCTACTGCTGCGCCGACCACAGGCGATGCATCCTTGAGATTCGTTACCCAGATGAGATTATTATCCGGAGAGAACTTTGCCGTGATGCCGAGGTTCGTTACCTCAACAAAGGCTTTCAGAAATCGATGTCTCTCGCCCGGAAAGAGATTGTCCACCTGCAGAAGCACAACTCCGCGGGCAGGCTTGCCAAGAACTTGATCGAGGTCAATGGGCCGTTCCACCTCTTTGTTCCTCGGGAGATTGAGGTGCCATGTCTTGGACTGGCTGAGCTCACCAGCGGTTTCCTTCTGAGTATTTGTCCAATCGAGAATGCCCTCCTCCCAAGCCAGCCGCTGGGAGTAGTCATAGCTCAGCTTCTGCATCAGTGGAACAATGCGGTCGAAGCTCACCCGCCCCATTTGCACAATGATCGAGTCAACATTCATCAATTGAATGGGATAGCGATGGGACTCATAGGCCTCGAGAATTCCAGGCCCCGTGGTCATTCGAACATATGGTGAGAATGAGCCGGTACGAAATCGAAACTTAGTGTCCGGCTTAAGCTCTTGACCGAAACGATCCTTCAGCCCCGGAGAGAAACTGCCCTGATACTCCATCTCCGGCTGCAGTGGAAGCTGCAGGTGAACTTCCTCTGTCGTGTAATCGTACTCTATCGACTCATAGTTGATCTTTACGGTCGGATTTAAGACGAGATGCATTGCCATCTCTTTGATGGAGACCGGCGTTGAGAAGATCACCATCAGCGACTGCGATGGTGAAAAGCCGTCGGCGTTCCGTAGTCTCATAAACGCGAATTCTGAGTACGTCGAGAACTGGTGGCTGAAATCCGCTGCCATTCCTAAGGGTCCTTCAATGCCGGGCAACCCTGCTTTGCACGTGACGAGGATCGTTGCTCCCTTTTTCCACGGCTGATCGGGAGTCAGTACAAGTGTGACCTCACTCCGGTAGCCGAGATGAGGCTTAACTTCTTCCTGCGTGGCAAGTCTGACCTTGAATGAAGGATACGTAACCTGATCCCCGGCGCGCTCTTCCACACTCATGAACTTGCTTGCCGTTTGCGGATCAACCTTCTGATTGAAGAAGACAAATACCGCGTGGTCAAGTTCAACGAATTTGGCGCCATTAGAAGGAGAGAAGTTCACAATGAACGGCCGCGGGGTTTCGAACTGCCAGACAAAATCATAAGGCAATGATTGTCCTAACAGGGATTTTGTGCTTGCCGGTATCCGCACCGAGAAGCGCGTCGCTTTGGGAAGCGTATCCCTTGGAGTGAATGTAATCGTTGTGGTTCCCATCCACCGATATTTGCCACGGACAGCCGGCTCAATGTTCAGGGGTCCGCTATCCTCATCCTGCGGCACTTCCTTGAGGGGAACCATCGGCTGGTTGAATGTAGCGAAGATGGTTTGAACCTGATCAATCGTATGCGTCGGTCCCCTTGGTGAACCTACAACGATTTCGAGCGGCCGCGGCTGGGCAAACAGGTCATGACACGCCAACACCGAAGCGACCAGCAAGAGAAGGCGGATTTGTTTCATATGTGCCCCGCGAGATGGGAAAGAGCGGTGAGAGAACGCCTGATGGAGAGTGCCTTGCATACGATCATCGCAGTCATCGTTTCATTGCTTCTCGATGGTCGATGTTCTATATTCTGGCGAAGGCAAGTACGCCATTTTTCCTGCCACAGTCAACTCCAGTCCACCATGCCACCATCCATCCGTCAGGCAACAATTGCAGACGCGGGCATCATCGCCCTCTTCAACGCACTCTTGGCCACCGAAACCGAACAGATCACCCTTGACCAGGATCGATTGCTCAAAGGTGTCGAAGCTCTCTTGCGGGACTCAACAAAGGGCTTCTACATCGTCGCTGAAAGTAACAATGTCGTCGTCGGCCAGCTCATGATCACGTATGAATGGAGCGACTGGCGTAACGGTGTTTTCTGGTGGATCCAAAGCGTGTATGTTGAGAAGGATGCCCGCGGGACCGGAGTGTTCAAGACGCTCTTCAAGTACATTCACACGCTCGCGAGGAATACGCCGGACGTGTGTGGGCTTCGTCTGTATGTCGAGAAAAAGAACACCCACGCAAAACAGACATACGAGCGGCTCGCGATGCATTCCTCTCACTACGAGATGTACGAGATGGATTTCGTTCCCTAAGACTTTTTCTCGACCAAATTCTTCGACAGACGTCAAGAAAGCTCGTACCGATGGACTCTTACTGTGTTTCCGGCGGTTCCTGCTGCGGCACCGGCTCCTTCTTTTCCCGGTGGTCCCGTTTCTATGCGAAGCGCTTCCGCAGCGGCGGACTTGAGCCGGTCCAGAAGTATTTGCTCGAAGGGATCAGGTTGCAGCCTGTTCGAGGGAGTTCTGTGCTCGACATCGGTTGCGGCGTTCGGTCGCTTCATTTGACACTCCTCAAAGAAGGTGCGAATCATTCTGTCGGAGTCGACATGTCCGAGGGAATGCTTCGCGAAGTAAAACGGTTCGCACAAGAATTTGGACTCGACGGGCAGACGGAGTACATAGCCGGAGACTTCACTCAACCCTCCCCATCGGTCCCTGAGAACGATGTCACCATTCTCGACAAAGTGGTCTGTTGCTACGAAGACGTAGAACGTCTCGTGCGAACATCGACAGAAAAGACGGGACAAACCTATGCCTTGAGCCATCCCAGGGAGAACCTGCTCATGCAGATGCTGTTCAGAGGGCACGGGACCCTTGCCAAGATTTTTCATTGGAGTTTTCACCCTTTCTGGCACGATTGGGCTAAGGTACGATCACTGGTGCTTTCCAATGGCTTTGAGCTGGTGTATGAGAACGCCACAATTTCATGGCAGGTGCTGGTCTACAAGCGCGTCAAGCGCTTGAGCTCTTTTGTTGAGAAAGGCGCGTCTTCTCAAGGCTGAAACTTTCGGAATGATCAGCCGTTTTTCGACTTGTGCGCACGGCTGTCCTTTGCGCTCCATCCCATACTGATCGACAAAGCTTATTTCCAGATACTCGCTTTCACAATCAACCCATCAACACCACGTATCAGGAGGTTTTATGATTCAACGATGGTGTACCATCCTCATGTTCTTGTTGCTCGCAACAGGCTGGACACTTGCTCAGATAGCTCCTACGACGGGCTTGCGCGAGAACACCCCAACAGTCCACGCCTTGACGAATGCGCGGATTGTCACTGCTCCTGGCAGAGTCATAGCGCAAGGAACTGTCGTGATCCGCAACGGCGTCATTGAAGCTGTCGGAGAGAAACTGACTGTTCCAGCGGATGCACGCGTCTGGGATATGAAGGGCCTCACGTTGTACCCTGGCCTCATTGAGATATCTTCCGACATCGGCATGCCGAAACCACAGCAGGCATCGTCTGGAAGCCCATTCGACATCACTGCGGCACCACAGCAACAAGCCGACAAACCGAAAGGTGCCGCTCACTGGAATACAAAGATGCACGCGGATTTCGATGCCGAGCAGGAGTTTGTTCCCGATTCGAAAGCTGCCGAGAAGCTTCGCTCACAGGGTTTTACACTCGCTGTTGCAACTCCGCAGCGCGGAATCTTTCGCGGCACAAGCGCACTCGTCAGCCTCGGCGACGCTGCAGCGGTTGATCTGTTTCTGAAACGCCCAGTTGCCCAGCATGTCAGCTTCGAGCAATCAGGCGGATTCTCGGGTGGCTACCCGAACTCGCTGATGGGTATCATCGCGTTTGTTCGACAGTCGTACTACGATGCCGACTGGTACCGCAAAGCCCAGGAGGCATATGCGAAGAACCCAACAGGTCAAAAGCGCCCCGAGACAAATACCGCTCTTATGGCTCTTGCTGATGCCCTTCAAAGGAAGACCCCGTTCGTCTTCGATGTGAGCAACGATCTCAATTTCTTCCGTGTAGCGAAAATCGCGAAGGAGTTTTCTCTCAACACCTGGATTCTTGGCAGCGGTTATGAGTACCGTCGCCTTGAGGCGATCAAGGCAACAAAGATTCCGATCATCGTGCCGCTGAGTTTTCCAGAAGCACCGACAGTCGACACGCCCGAAGAAGCAATGAACTTCACGCTCGAGGAACTGCGCCATTATGATGCGGCACCTGAGAACGCAGGCCGACTCCAGAATGCTGGTATCCCGATTGCTCTCACATCCGCGCAACTCAAAGATCCCGGAACGTTCCTCGTTCAAGCCCGAAAAGCTGTCGAACGCGGACTCAACGCCGACGCAGCGCTGGCATCATTGACAACCACGCCGGCAAAATGGATTGGCATCGACAAGGTGGCGGGCACGCTCGAACCGGGAAAGCTTGCCAACATTCTC
>JBGPAN010000061.1:0-11967 GCA_041480785.1 Bacteroidota bacterium
AGAGGCCACCGAGAAAATTATGAAGCATCACAATGAAGCCAATCAGGAGTACAATGGCTGTCAGGTCGATGCCGATAATGGGTGCAAACAGTTTGCAGGTCGACGCCAGTTGGACGCCGGCTGACAGCGTGAAATTTGTGGCAATCACCCAGCTCATGAACTGCTGCGTCGTGATATTGAACCGGGTCATGGTGTATTCAAGCGGAGAAATTGAACGCGTTCTGCGCCATTTCGCCGCTGTAAGACTTGAGCCGAGCAGATACGCAATCGGGCTGCCCGCAAAATAGAGCGTTGTGAACCAACCGGTGGTATAGGCGAAGCCGGCAGCGCCGGTGAACAACCACGCGCTGAAATTTCCCATGTAGAGAGAGATGCCGGACATCCACCATGGAATCATGCTGCCACCGGTAAAGAATTCCTTGCCTCCTTTGTTGACGCGCATAAAGAAGAGGCCAATACCCATGATGATGAGGAAATAGGTGAAGACAACGACAAGATCAAATGTATTGACCGATTTCATAGAGCTCCTGTTTCATGTTTACCAAGTGCGGCCAGGTGCATAATGGATTCCTGGCTGGCTTCGGATCGCTGCAACTCTCCGGTGATTGTTCCATCGCGCATTACATAGATTCGGTCCGCGAGCCGGAGAACTTCCGGCAATTCAGAGGAAATGAGAAGAACTGCCACGTCGTTTTTCGCAAGGTTCGTAATCAGGTTATGAATTTCGGCTTTTGCGCCGACATCAATTCCCCGTGTTGGTTCATCGAGGATCAAGATCGTCGGCTTCAACCACAACCATTTCGCCAGAACGACTTTCTGTTGATTCCCCCCGCTCAGCGTCGAGACCTCCGCCTCTTCAGATGACGATCGAATGGAGAGTTGTGCCGAACTCGTTCGCGCGAGACTCGTTTCCGCAGAACCCCTGATGAATCCCAATCGCGCCAGCAACTTCAACCCCGTCAGCGAAATATTGTGCTTGATCGATTGAATGGGGATCAGCCCCTCGCTTTTTCGATCCTCCGGTACGAAGGAGATTCCCCGCCGGATTGCATCCCCCGGACTCTTGATGTTGACGCGGGTGCCGTGAACATGGATACTGCCGGCGCTGATCCTGTTCAGGCCGAACACCGCTTTCGCCACATCGCTCCGGCCGGAACCAACCAATCCCGCGAGAGCGACGATTTCGCCCTTCCGGACCTTCAGAGAGACATTACGCACAGGAACTGGCGATTCTGAGACACTCACATCGCGGAGCTCAAGGCTTACCTCGCCAGTTCCTCTTCCGTTGGGAAGTGAGGTTGTCTCTTCTACTTCCCGTCCTACCATCATGCTGATGATTTCCCGCTCGGTTGTCTTCTCAACGTCGACCGTCCCGACATACCTGCCATCACGGAGAACTGTCGCCCGATGACACAGCTCGAAAATCTCCTTGAGACGGTGAGAAACATAGACGATCGTCAAGCCCTTGGCATTCAGCTTCTTGAGGAGACTGAAGAGGATTTCCGTTTCCCGCCCGGTGATCGATGCGGTCGGCTCATCCAGGATGAGAATCTTTGTTGAGAACGCAATCGCTCTCGCGATCTGAACAAGTTGCACCTCCGCGGAGCTCAGGTCTGCGAGCGTTGTTGTGGAGGATATCGTCAGCTCCAGTTGGGCAAGGATTTCCTGTGTCCGGGCGTTCAGGGTGTTGAAGTCCACCCATCCGAATCTCTTGAGGGGCTCACGTCCCAGAAAGACGTTTTCTGCAACAGTCATGTGCGGGACGAGATGGGGTTCCTGATACACCGTGCTGATCCCTTCTCTCTGCGCATCAACTGCCAAGCGAAACACCTTTTCCGAGCCGCCGACAAAAATCCTTCCCGAATCTTTCGGCAGAACACCCGAGAGAATTCTCATCAGCGTTGATTTGCCGGCACCATTTTCTCCTATCAGGGCATGCACTTCTCCTTCCCGAATGGAGAAACTGACGCCGTCCAAGGCAACGGTGCCGCCAAAACGCTTTGCAACACTTTCAAATTGAACGATTTCAGCCATGATTACGGTCTCTCAGCCGCTCAGGACGCTGAGCGCGATTGCTTCCACACTTTGCTCTGGAGCCGACGAGCCCACAACGGCGGATTCTTCGCCATAATATCCAACCCAACAGCCAACACAAGAACGCTGCCACGCACAACAAGCTGCAGCCAGTTTTCCAGGTTTGTGTAGTCCATCCCCTGGATCACGGTCGCCATCACGAGTCCTCCGAGGAACGTTCCAAAGATCGTTCCGCGCCCACCCATTAGGCTTGTACCCCCGATGATAGCCGCTGCGATGGCATACAACTCATAGTATTGACCACCATTCTTTGTCGATCCCTGGTTTTGTGCCATCCAGACGATGCCAGCAACGCCGGCGAGGAATCCCATGAGGGCGAACACGGCGACAATCTTGCGTTCGACCTTGATTCCCGAAATACGCGCCGCCTCGGTGTTCCCTCCGATCGCGTACAGGTGTCTGCCAAAGGTTGTTTGCTTCGAGATCACGTGTAGCGTAATGAGAACAATCGCCATCACCACCGTCTGGTTGGGGATGCCCTTGTACTCATTCATCTTCATCACGAGTAACGCGAGCAGAGCGGCAACGATAAAGAGTATGCCGGCGAGTGCCGGAATATTCCATGAAGGCAGATTCATATGGAGGCGATTTCTCCGGCTGATGATCAGAACACCGGCCAGAAGGAGCACAAACGCGGCGATCATGGCATATGCCGTTTCGTGCGGAACGTAGTCAAACCCCAGCGACACAACCCAATTTCCAGCGGGGACTCTCGGATCAAATTCGCTGATCTTTTGCGTGATTCCACGGAAAATGAAGAGACCGCCAAGAGTGACAATGAATGAGGGAATTCGAAAGTACGCAACAAGCGTCCCCTGAAGGAGACCAAGTGAGGTGCCGATTGCCAGCGCTATTGGAACCGCAACGTTCGCAGACCATCCGGGGCCATATTCCGGATTCATCATCAGCGCGGCGGATGCGGCAACAACAGAGAGGAGCGAGCCAACCGAAAGGTCGATGTTCCCCGAGATGATCACAAGCGTCATCCCCGCAGCAAGGATCGTCCAGCTGACCATGTCGCGGCTCAACTTCGCTATACTCTCTCCGCTGAAGTAGAAGTCTCCCACCTGGAGACGAAAGAAGATCCACATCACCACAAGGATGAGGATCATCGACATGACACGGAAGTTCACTCGTATGCCGAATCTGGGTTCTTTCATCGGATACTCAACAAGCGAAGTGGTCCTACAGACGTTAGAAGATTATTGTTTTGGCCAGAATTCTTTTGGTACGTTGGCGAAGACTTTTTCCAGAGGATGCCAATTGTCTGCAATGACCGTTTTCGCCATGTTTTCTTTTGTAACAAATACCGGTTCGAGGAAAATCGACGGCACCTTCTTGAAACCATTGTCGAGATAATTGACCGTAAATCCGAGTGCTTTAATAATATCTTCCGGTTTCTCCTTTTTCGCAAGGCGCTGAGCAACCTGCGCCGACACTTCGGCAAGAAGGCGAACCGGCTTGTAGATGGTTATCGCCTGGGTTCCTTCAACGATACGCTGACATGCCTGCAATTCCGCGTCCTGGCCTGAGACAGCGATTTTCCCCGCCATCTTTTCCGCTTGCAGCGCAGCGATGACGCCGCCAGCGGTCGCATCATTCGATGCAATGATCGCGTCGACCTTCTTTCCTTCTGCGTTGAATTTGGTGATTAGATTTCCAATGCGCCTTCGTGCTTCTTCGCGATCCCAATCGTCGAGAAATGGATCAGCAAGAATTGTGATTTTCTTCTTGGTCTGTAGCTCGTGCTCCTTGATCGCCCGAAGCTGGCCGGTGCGCAGCAGCTTGGCATTGTTGTCTGATGCTGCCCCGCCAAGAAGAATGAAATTCCCCTCAGGTACTTTCTGCAGGATACCATATGCCTGGAGATATCCGACTTTTTCATTATCAAACGTAATGTAAATATCCAGGTCGCAATCGAGCATCAGCCTGTCGTAGGCGAGCACAGGAACATTCTTCTCGTGCGCACTCTTGACAATGCGGGCAGCCGTGTTGAGGTTCTTCGGCACAACAACGAGGACGTTAACGCCCTGCGTGAGAAAGGTCTCGGCTTGTTTGTTCTGACGATCCTGGTCACCGTCCGCGACGGCCCGCAAAACCGTCACGCCGAGAGAATTGGCCTTTTCCCTGAAGAACTCTTCGTCCCGTTTCCAGCGATCAAGATCATATGTCTCCATGAGGAAGCCGGCGGTATACGCAGCCCCCCCTGTGGACGATGCTTCTTTCTGGTCTTTTCCTCGACACCCGAACACCACCAGGATCACCACGGCAGAGACACACAAAAGGAAGAGCCTGTTCATATGTTCCCCACAGATAAGGTTTCTTAAGAATGGAGGCTATGTTTCAGCGGCCCAAGCCAGTGGCTGTACGCTTCGAGATAATCGCCTTTATTCGTCTCAGGTTCAATACTTCGAAGGGCCTCAAGCCCTTTGAATGCATCTTGCAGACGCGGGACGATTCCGGCTCCGACTGCAGCAGCGCGCGCGGCACCCTGAGCTCCATCGGTGTTGTACAGTTCAATCGTTACTCCAGCCACAGATGCCAGTGTCTTGCAGAAAACGGGACTCAGAAACATATTCGCCACTCCAGCCTTTAGAACGCTCGGTTGGATCTTCAACGACTGCATGATGTCAATACCATATTTAAAGGAGAATGCCACCCCTTCCTGAACAGCTCGCAACACTTCGGGTTTTCCATGGATATTGAAGTTCAGATGATGCACCTGCGCTCCGATGTCCCTGTCACCCAGCATCCGTTCTGCTCCATTGCCAAACGGAAGGATGGAAAGCCCTTTGGAACCAACCGGAGACAGGGCGGCTGTTTGATTCATCTCATCGTACGTGAGGTCAGGTTCACCGATGAGCTTTCGTATCCAGCTGTTCGAAATCCCCGTTCCGTTGATACACAGGAGAATTCCAACGCGTGGGATCTCAGGCCGATGATTCACATGCGCGAATGCGTTGATGCGTGATTGCGGGTCACAGTTCAAGTTGCCGCTGACGGTATAGACAACGCCCGATGTTCCGGCGGTGGCGGCAATTTCCCCGGGCTCCAGCACATTCAAGGAGAGTGCGTTGTTCGGTTGGTCACCAGCGCGGTACGAAACCGGGATTCCGGCCGTTATGCCGAGTTCACGGGCGGCAGCAGCAGAGACATAACCCTGAACTCCAATCGAAGGCACAAGATCGGCCAGCAAATCTTTCCGCAGCTGGTAGTGGCTTAACAGTTTTTCTGCTACCTGTGCCGCGGGAAAATTCCAGAGGATACCTTCCGACAACCCGGAGATCGTTGTCCTGCATTCCCCTGTCAGACGGAGCGCGATATAATCGCCGGGGAGAAGCATCTTGTAAGCCTTCTCATAGACTGAAGGTTCGTTTTGTCTGACCCAGCAGAGTTTTGACGCCGTGAAGTTGCCTGGGGAGTTGAGCATTTCATTGAGGCACACAGGTTCGCCGATCGCCGAGAATGCCGCTCTGCCGATTTCTGTCGCACGGCTGTCACACCAGATTATTGATGGCCGCAGGGGTGCGCCATCGTTGTCTACAAGCACAAGGCCGTGCATCTGATATGATATTCCGATCGCCCGTACGTCCTGCATCGACACGGTCGCTTGGGCCGCCAGAATATCGGTCACACCTTTTACGGCTCTCCACCATGTCGCGGGGTCTTGTTCTGCCCAGCCGCGCACCGGAGAATTGATGAGCATTTCCTTATCCGGATAGCTCGCCTTGGCAACCACGGTGCCCCGTTCAACATCCACGAGCGCCGCCTTCACAAAAGAGCTTCCTACATCATAACCGATCGTATACATAATTCTTATCCTTTATGGGCAGTTCTTACCGCTTCTAACGTGCGATCAACCTCGTCGGGAGTATTATAGAGATGCGTGGAGATTCGAAGGGCGTTCACTCCGCCTTCACCGACACCGCGCGTTCGGAGTTTGTATGTGTCAAGATGATGCTGAAGATCGCCAAACGGGACTTTTTCGTGCTTGAACGTCACAAGCGCGCTTCTCTCGGCGCTGCTTTCGGGAGAAAGGACGCTCACGTATGGAATCGACTTCAGGCCCATAAACAGTCTGGTGGAGAGTGACTGATCCCGCTTCCACACATTCTCCATTCCAATTTTCTGCAAGAAGTTGATTGCTGCGCCAAGACCAAACCGAAGTGGAATGCTCACTGTCCCGTATTCATAGCGTTGTGCACTCGGGACAAAATCCAGCGTTCCTTTCGCCAGGTCAAACTCGCCAGCCGAGTATGCACCAACAATTTTGGGCTGAATGACATCCAGCATCTCCTTCCGAACATACAGAAGACCCGTTTCTTTTGGTCCAAGCATCCACTTGTGTCCACTCGTCGCGTACGCATCACATCCGAGCTCATGAAGATTGAACGGAAACATTCCTGCCGTCTGAGCTCCGTCCACAAACAACCAAATCCCCTTTCCTTTTGCGAGGGCAGAGAGGGCCTTGATTGGAAGAATTTGCCCTGTCGTTGTTGTTGCGTGTGGAACGCTGATGAGGCGGGTTCTCTTCGTAATCATCTTTTCGATTCGATCGACATTTTCCTGCGCCGATACTGTCGACGGCTCAAAGAGCTTGATAATAATTCCTTCCCGCTTCAGCAGCGCCAACCAGGGAACCGCATTGCCAACATGCTCATGCGTTGTCGTGATCATTTCATCGCCGCGTTTGAGCGGTAACCCATTACAGACGATATTGATACCCTCGGTTGCGTTTCGGGTGAATGCCAGTTCGGTTGCATCACATCCAAGCAACTGTGCCGCAGCGGTTTTGACCTCTTTCCAGAGTTCTTCCGAATGGCCTGTTTCTGCAATCTTTTCCAATTCGTCCATCTTTGCTTTCACCGCGTCGATGACCGCGTACGGAGATGCTCCGAGTCCTCCGGTGTTCAGATAGGCGCGCTCATCGGTGAGGGGAAACTGCGTCCGCACAAATTTCCAGAATTGCTCATCCTCTGGATCAATTGCTGGCCAGGCTTCCCTCGAGCGAATCGGTTTATCATCCTTCGATGCAAACCCTGAAAGGCCCGCCACGGCTACAGCGCCAAACGCAGTCTTGAAGAAATCGCTTCTTCTCATCGGCTATCCTGCAATAGTGAACTCAATGGTTGTTTCCCTGGTGGGATACGGGATCGAAATGGATCCATCTTTGACTGCTATCTTTCTTCCATTGACGGTGGCAACGCTTTTCTCCGTTGACCGCGAGATGTGTATCGACACCTTCGTCTTTCGTATGATATGCGTTGAGCGGATGTCGTCAAGTCCCTTGATCAATCGTGGACGAACAACCAATCTGTCCAGCTCCGGTCTGAGTCCCACAATCTGATGAACATACAGCGCCATGATCTCATACCAGATCCACCCGACAATTCCGACCGGCGGAGCGGGTGGTGTTATGCTTGGGCCCAAATGTTCGAACCAGGAGCCCGATTTTCCGGTCGGCAGGTTCGTGAGCCAATCCAGTACACGCCAGACCTTGTCGTCATTGCCTGCTTCGGCATGTGCGCGGGCAACCATAACGGAGTTGAATGGCCATGGTGCCGGGGGATCGGGTTCGCTGTGTGTGTTGTAGCGTGAATACCCTCCTCCTTCCCACTGCTGACCCCACAGCGTATCAACCCACTCGAGCGTCTTGAGTGAGAGATCGCTCTTTGGGTCGATCATTCCGAAAATGATCGGGAACGCAACAACCGTGTCCGGATCCAACGCGGGATTCTCATCCGTTGCAAGCGGTGAACCGGGAGGCATCGCGCGACGATCGGGAGGAATGCTCTGCTTTTGCCATTCTCCATTTCTCTTTCTTCTCTTGATGAGGCGCCCGTTTTCGATCATTTTGAAGGTAGGATCAGAGAGAAATGAGTTTTTCATCTCCCGTGCAGTTTGTCGCCATCTGCGGGCGGTTGACCGATCATTGAGCACTTGTGCAATTTCAGCCCCTTTTTCCAACCCCATGATGACCCAGAACTGATATGCCATCTCAAATCCATCCTCGATGCCGAAGGTGTCGCTGCGCTCCCAGAATTCTCTTTTGTTGTGCACCATGTTTGCCCGCTTGTCGAAGAAAACCTCCTTGAGAGGAAATTCAGCACAGAGTTTGATCTTGTCCCAGTATTTCTTCACCAGGGCGAAATCTCCTGTCCAGCAAAGATATTCCCACACGCTGTGAACGAGACTTCCATTCTGATTCAGTTCGGTATAGTCGTAGCCGAACCAGCGACTGGATTCAATTGTGCGCCCGTCAAAACCGATTGCATTCTTGAGATTGTTTTCAACAAGCAGGCGCGCCTCATCCACAAACCCGGACCGCAGAAATCCGATCGCCGCCCACAGGTGATCTATCACCCACTCCATGTTGTATTCCCAGACGCCGGCGTCCATACGCGCGTTGTTGCCCATCACTGCCCGCAGACTCGTCTTCGATACCTTCCAGAGATCGTCGAACTCTTTGTTGGCGGTTTCAAGAATTCCTTTCCCATTCCAGTACTGCACTGTATTCTTCCAAAGGACCGCGAAGCTTTTTCTCTTAAATATCTTCTCTCCATCGTTTAGGCAGTACACATACGTTCCTTGACGCGACTCGCCCGGCGGAATTGTCCCGACGTCGACACGAACGTCATAACGCCCCGACACCGTTGCCTCTTTTTCCAGTGTGAACAGTTTCATCTTCGCCAGGCCGCGCGCGAAAGCTGCTTTCTCTTTCTCATCCACATAGATTTGGTCGAAGAGACCGAAGTTCGCATAAAGCGACAGGCCATGACGAACATGAAGCTGCCTGCCGGATGAGTTCTTTACCGTTGCCCGCCGGAAGAGCACTGATCCTTCGCTGGGAGCGAAGAATTCCTCCTCGACCTCACACTCTCCGGCCTTCCACAGAAGCGAGACAATCGGCACGGTCTCTGTATATTTCCATCGAATTGAAACGAAGTTCTCGGGCGTGACCGAATATCCTTTTACCCCATGGTACATCCCGTTTTCTTTGGTCGAGCCCGCGTTGCTCTCTTCAATTGTGACGCCAAGACGGGTGTTGGTGAATCCTCGCTCGGGGTGATAGAGATAGGTACTCCATTTTCTACTGAAGAGTCCTGGATTCATTATGGTAAATCCGAGAAACGTTCCACTGGTGTCCTTCGGGCAATGCTGGACCACACCCGTGACGTCACCATTACCGAAGAAAAAATACTCTACACCGGGCAGACACGTTATGAAGTCCGGGTGCATCTTCTGTTGAACTTCTTGCTGAACAACATCCGGTTGCGTGTGTGATTCGTTCTCTCGGGGAGAACCATCCGCAAAACTGAATCCCGGAGCGAGGAGCACTCCGGCGGCGGGTGCTTTCAGAAAATCTCTTCGTTTCATCGTTGATTTCCTATTGGTATCGAATGAGAACAACTGCGTTCTTCTTCACGTCAACATCCGCATCAACATAAGAACTTTCTTCGACCTTTGTGTTGCGAAATTTCATTTTCTTTGCCCCAACGGTCACCTCTGTCGATTTCGTTCCCCGGGGAAGAAGAACGTGAAGATGCGTTGTGGCCCTTGCCGTCAGGTTCATCTCTATGGTTTTTGCAGACTCGTTGTGCCCAAATGTATACTCAAACGATGCGCCCGACGCTCCGTACGCCGCGCAGACTGACGCTTCTCCTCTTCCTGCGGCCAGCCATCGTGGAGAGAGGCGCACACGCCGAAAGAGTTTGCCTTCATCGACAATCCCGGCCAGTCCCTCGAACAGCGCATAGAGCATTGCCGATGAGCCCCACCCGTCCGTTGGTGATGCATCGGGACTCGTGCTCGTTTCCACACTCGATTTTCTGCCGTCGGGAAAATACCAAAGGTACGTTTCATTCTTGTTCGTGAGCTGCTCATACTTCAGGAGTTGCTCAACCCCATACTCTTCGAATCCGTGATCAAACGCTGCACGCGACAGCTCACCGCCGACAAGCGGCAGCAAGCCGCCATTGCAGTAAGCTCCTGCAACGAGTTTTTCATCTCCATAGATTCCATCCGGCATCGGGGGGTCAAGACTGAACCAGTCGGCAAACGCCCCTTTCATTTTTCCCCTTTGCTGATATTCCCGAAGAATGCTCACGGCCATCGCATGCGTTGCAAGACCCCTGTTGATATTCATCGGATTGCTGAGGCTGAGTTGCCTGCTTTCATCGACTCCGTCGATCAAGACCGGCACGAGATGAACGTGATGTGTGTAGAAGGTTCCGTTGAAGCACACTTTGTTCGCCCGTCGCCGAAATGCTTCGGCATACGAAGTCCAGTGTCTGGCGCGGCCCTTCAGACCGAGATGACCACACAGTGTCGACATCTGGTTGAACGCCTCATAGTACCCAGAGTTATCACCGTGCATGATACCCCAATAGGTATCGTCATTTACCTGGAAGTTAAGCCACGAATGGCGCCCAGCCGTGTAGTCAAAGTCCCATGTATCGATGGTATAACCGCGCTTGACGAGCCTGGTTTTCTTGTCCCACCTCCACTCGTCCGTCAGAATATAGTTGAGCGCCTTTTCCATCCTCGGCAGCAGTCTCTTCACCCACCGGTCGTCCCCCGTTGCCTGCCATGCCAAGTAGATCGCCTTGATGAACCGAAACTCGACATCCGCTTCGACTGGGACACGTACGTATTTCGCCCAGTTTTCTTTTTCGCACGGGACCTTCTCCGGAGTCATCGTGAAGTAATCAAACAACCACCCTTTCGCTGACTGCATTTCGGCAAAGTGGTCGACGAGACTTTTCATGTCGTTTTCCCAATACCTGAAGCCTCGCATCATATCCGAGTAATCGCGAATCCACAGGCTCGGCGTATCCGGCGTGCGGTAGCCGCGGACCTTAGCACCGAACATGTTGTATTCGGTGACATCGTTCATTAGGAAGTTCTTTATGCGGGGATAGAGTGCATCAAGCTGGGTGTGGCCGCAGTGAAGAGAGGTTTCTTTCATCGAGATCTTTTTGCTGTTGGAGCGATTGTGGTTTTTTAGTCCCGGCTTTTCTGCTGGTGCTGGGTCGGTGGCACTCCGTACTCTTCACACGTTTTCTTAATGGCCGCTAGATTCTCGAACGGAGAGCCGGGCACGACGTTATATCCATCGCCAAGAATGATTCCGCCGGACGGAGCAAGCGACTCAAGGACGTTCCTCGTTTCGGCAGCCACGGCACTTACTGTTCCCTCAAAGAGCATCATCGGACTGATGTTACCATGAAGGAGCATCCTGCCGGCCAGCGTGTGCATTTCGTCGGGCATGTTGTCTGAACCATATCCCGTCAGCATGGTAATGTGGAGATCGTTCAGAAGCGCTTCATGGAGATGAACATTTCTTCCGCAGAGATGCATCATTCTACCATCGTGCCTGTCGTTTCCAAAAACACCATACAGCCGTTGACCGACCGGGACGCAGAACTCACGGTACTGCTCCAGTGAAATCACTTGTGCCGAATCATCCGAATACATCAATCCATCATTGATAGCTCTCCCGGAGAGCTTGCGAAACTCGGTTTCCACTTTAATATAGTGATCCGTAACCTTATGGAGAAGTGTTTTGCATTCGTCCGGGGCTTCAAGAAGCCAATTGTAGAAATTCGCGCCCGCCAGGTCTACGGCGGACATAAACGGACTGTCTGCATTGATCCCAATTGTCACAACCACAGGGATTCGCTCACCGTTGAGCCTGACCTGGACGTCTTCCACAAGCCTCTTCATTTCCAAGTACCATCCCAAACGTTTTCCCCATAACGTATCACGCCAGCCGGGCAACTGGTGGTGAATCAGTTCATCGAGCGTGGAGATCCGATTGATCGCCTGTGGTGTTTCGTTCTCCTGCCAGTACACGTCGCATCCACAGGCGCT
>JBGPAN010000062.1:0-11829 GCA_041480785.1 Bacteroidota bacterium
CGAGCCGGGGGAGTATCCGGGCAAAATAGAAGGAGTAGATCTGCTTGAATGGTGCCCGCCTCGGCCTGGAGAACTCCAGAATCATCGCCGCCCCGCCGGGTCGAATGACCCGGAGCATCTCCCGGAGTCCCTGATCCAGACTTGAAAAGTTACGAATGCCAAACGCTACCATCACAGCATCAAACGTGTTATCCGGAAACCGGAGACTCTCTGCCGACCCTTCTTCCACAGCGATGAGCGATTTCAGGTCGTGCCGGAGTATCTTCTGTTGCGCGATCTTCAACATTTCGCGGGAGAGGTCGACACCGCAGATGCTTTTCACGGGGAGCCTGGAAGCTTCGATGGCAAGATCAGCTGTCCCAGTGGCAATGTCCAGGATCGATTTTGGATGGTACTCGCCGAGGAGCCGGATGGCCTTTCGTCGCCAACGGATGTCGAATCCCGCGCTGAGGAAGTGGTTCAGAAAATCGTAGTGCGGAGCAATCTTGTCGAACAGGGACCTGACATACGAATGCTCGTATGTTTGTCGTTCGGATGAAAGAGGTTCCTGCATTGATATCTCCAAGGCTCTTCCTTTTGCTGGCACAGCGACACGGTTGACTCACAAACACAAAATATACGCAAGACTGCCAAGATTTCCAACCTGAAAACGGCGGCGGCGAGAAACGAATTGCCGCGTCATCTTGTTTGCAGTTCATACCGCCCCCGTTGCATTTGAATGGCGCTATTAGTACTTTTCTTCGAATGATGAAGCGCACATCGGTTTTGATCATTGCAGTCTTCTTTTTGTCTTGTGATCACGGTTTGGCGCCGCCACCAAGCGTCGAGCCGGGGTTCGGCGGAACTCTCTATTTTGAAAAAGGGACCTGGCCTTCGCCCGACAGTTTGTTCGACTTGTGGGTGTTCGCGTCTCAAGTGTATCCGCTGGATTCCAGCAAAGTGTTTCAGGGGCTTTTTTCCAACCCTCCAACTATTTATCTCTATCCGGCGTTCGACAAAAGTCTTCCTTTCTTCGTCGATTCTGTCTCGTATTCTTTCAATGTGCCTATTGCTACGTACAAATATATCGGCATCATCCAGCAATTTGCGACCGAGATCAACATCCACAATTTTAGAGTCGTTGGATTGTACGGTACCAACGATACGCCCCCGATTCCCATTCCGGTCATCGTCAATGAGGGAACGTTCACCCCAGGAATCGATTTCCGGGTCAACTTTCGGAAACCACCACCTCAGCCATTTTGAAAGCCTTCGTATTCCATATTGTCCTGTGCATTTTGTGGACCGCGGCGCTCATGGGGCAACCAGCGCGTGGGACGTTGAAAGGGACGATCAAAGATACCGAGACGGGTCAGGCTGTCGTCGGAGCGAATGTGACGCTTCAGGGGACGTTTCTCGGGGCGGCGACAGATGCCAATGGGAAGTTCAGCATCGTTCGCGTTCCTGTCGGAGTGTACTCGCTGACGATTTCCATGATCGGTTATGAGCGATTGAAGATGGAGGGTGTGAAGGTTGCCAACGATGAAGTCCGATCGCTCGAGATTCTGATCCACTCAGTGCCGATACAGTCCGAACCAGTTATCATTACAGCCAACAGGAGGGAGCAGAGCTTTCAGGAGGTTCCGGTCAGCGTCTCGACCGTGAGTGCGAAAATGATTGCTGATCGAAACAACATCACTCTCGATGATGCATTGCGGTATGTTCCCGGTGTCAACATGATGACAGATCAAGTGAATATCCGGGGCTCGACCGGATACAATCGGGGAGTCGGCAGCAGGGTCCTCGTGCTCCTCGATGGACTGCCGTACATCACCGGTGATACCGGCGAGATCAACTGGGAAACGATTCCGATGTTCGAGGTTGAACGCATTGAAGTCGTGAAGGGCGCGGGTTCTGCTCTGTATGGGTCGAGCGCGCTTGGCGGTGTCATCAATGTCATTACGAGAGAGACTCCCGCCGAATCAGAGTTCCGCTTCAGGGTATTTTCGGGTCTCTATGACAAGCCGCGATATCCGGAATGGGAATGGACGACAAAACCAAGATTCAACAGCGGCATCGTTGGAAGCTACTCTGGCGGCACCGCGTCGTTGAAGTACCTCGTGAGCGTCGGTCGGACGGTTGACGAGAGCTTCAGGGAGAATGACACATACCAACGATGGAGTCTGTTCGCAAAAGCGAAATACGACCTCTCCAGTACTCAGAGCCTGACGATTGCCGGCAACTACCTCTACCGGACGCATGGGAATTTCTTCTGGTGGAAGAGCCTGCAGGAGCCGACACGGCCTGCAGAAAGCCAGCGCGATGGTCTGGTCACTTCCGACCGTGGAAACATAAGCGTCGCATACAAAGAATTCATCTCCGACAGATTCTTCTACACATTGAAAGGCATCTACTTTGGCAACTTCTGGCGTGACGACAGCGCGGGCAGAGTGAATAATGTTTCGACATCTCATCTGTTTAGCGTGGATCTCCAGGCAACGTATGATGCGAACACGTCCAACACTCTGACCTTCGGCATCGCCGGCAACTACGATCGGGTGGATGCAAATCTGTTTGGCACTCACCCGGGCGTTGGGGCGGCAATCTATGCTCAGGATGAGGTTGCGGTGACGGGAGAGATCAAATTGACGGCCGGGTTGCGGTTCGATTGGGAGAGAGTATCTGTTCTGAAAGGGACCGCTCAACTCAATCCAAAGATTGGTCTTGTGTATATGCCTGACAAGGAGACCAGCATCCGAGCCTCGGTCGGCTCGGGATTTCGCTATCCTGCCATCGGCGAGCTCTATATCGAGAGCTCGACCAATGTTTCGGCTGTTGTGGTTCTGCCAAATCCGGATCTGAAGGTTGAATCAAGCCTTTCCTACGAAGTCGGCATCAACAGGTCGATCGGGTCGATGATGGTGGTGGACGTCGCAGCGTTCCGCAATGAGTTCGAAAACCTGATCGAGCCAAGCGTTCAGATCAAGCGGTACCACCCCAATCCGTCGAGCTCGTACGAGGTTGAAGGACCGGTGATTCAATTCGACAACGTCACGAAAGCGAGAATCGAGGGGGTGGAGACTGACTTGCGCGTGGAATGGTGGAAAAAGTGGTTCTCGACCGACATCGGCTACACATATACATGGCCGTGGGATGTTGCCGACAACCAGATTCTGAAATTCCGCCCGCGTCATATTCTGTACGCAGGTGGTTTGGTGTCATGGGATCGCCTCCGGGCTTCTGTCGATTTCCGGTACTTGTCCAGAATTGAGCGCATCGATGAGAACCTCGTTCGCCTTGCTCCGATTGTAGACGGCGACGCACGAGTGGCGATTAAGATAGTTGATGTACGCGCTTCTTACGATCTCATTGACCTTGGATACCCGCTCCGCGTTGGATTTAACATCAATAATCTCCTCAATTACAGCTACGTTGAGTTGCTCGGCAATATGGGTCCCGTTCGCACGTATTACCTGACTGTCGAAGGGTTGTTCTAGGGACTCCATCAGTGCACTTTGCCCGATCCTTTCTTGCAACACACCGAACTTGTCAGTATTTTGAACGCCGTTCGGTATCGATCAAGAGACCCTGACCATCGAAAAAATGATGTTTATCGATTCGCACGCACACCTGAATTCGGACGATTATAGAGCTGATCTCGAAGAGGTCCTCAAACGGTCAAAAGACGCCGGGGTGGAGACCATCATTGTCCCGGGCACGACCGTCGAAACGAGCCTTGAGGCGATAGCGCTATCGGAGAAGTATCCGAATATCTATGCCTGCGTAGGAATTCATCCACACGATGCTTCGAAAGGGTCGTCAGAGGCTCTAGAGAAGATCGATCGGATGACGGAACACAAGAAAGTGGTCGCGGTTGGCGAAATCGGGTTGGATTACCATTATGATTTCTCGCCACGGGACGTTCAACAAGAGGTGTTCAAAAGGCAGATTCAGATAGCGATCCGCCGTAATCTTCCTATTGTCGTTCACACTCGTGAATCGCAGGATGATACCATTGCAGCTGTCGACGAGGCTGTCAAAGCCAATCCAGGATGGCGGGTAGAGGAATCAATTGTCCACACACGATTGCCTGCTAGGCGGGGTGTGTTTCATTGTTTTCCGGGTGGTCCGGAGGAAGCAAATCGGCTCATGGAGCTGGGTTTCTTCGTTTCCTATCCGGGCATTGTGACATTCAAGAACTCGCCCGTCATTGAGACGCTGAAGAGCGTTGGGTATGATCACATCTTGCTGGAGACTGATTCCCCCTACCTTGCACCGGTGCCGCTTCGGGGAAAGAGAAACGAGCCGGCAAATGTTGTTTTGATCGCTCAGAAAATTGCTGAAGTGTTCGGTGCTTCTGTGGAGGATGTCGCCCGCGCTTCCCGGTTCAATACGAAGAAACTTTTCAATATCGGACCTTATGATCCTCCACGGATTGCCTATAAACTGAAACATTCGCTCTATCTCAATATCACGATCCGCTGTAATGCAGACTGTATCTTCTGTGATCGAAAGGGAGAGGCCATCGTCAAAGGGCACAACCTGAAGATAGAAAAGGAACCGAGCGTCGAAGAGGTGCTGGATGCGATCGGCGATCCGAAGGACTATGAGGAGGTCGTTTTTTGCGGCTTCGGCGAACCGACGATTCGCCTCGACGTCGTCAAAGAGGTTGCTCGGTGGGTGAAGGAAAAGGGAGGAAGGGTCCGGCTTAACACCGATGGCCACGGAAACGTCATCAATCATCGGAATATTGTCCCGGAGCTGGTCGGAATCATCGATAGCGTCTCCATCAGCTTGAACTCGATTGATCCCAGGCAATACGGGGAGTTGATGCGCCTCGATGGAGAACGATATCACAACGCGATGGTCGAGTTTGCGCGGGAATGTGTGATGCAGCTTCCCGAAGTCGTCATGACAGTTGTCGGAATGCAGGAAATCGACATTGCCTCCGCGAGGGAGTTTGTGCACAAGAACATTGGTGCCGAGTTTCGGGTAAGGCCATATTTCTAGGAACGGATCAAAGAGGTGAGAGAGCCCGGCCAGACGGTCCTCTCTGACTGCACACGCAGGACAGAAACTAGCGTCCTACAAACGAAAGAGGATCTACAGGAATGAAAATGAAATGGTTGTTGATGGCCTTCGCACTGGCGCCGACACTTGTTGTCGCTCAGAAACTCTCGGACGCCGAGAAGGAAATCCTCATGCTTCAAGACCAGCGGTCGCTGGGTAATGGATCGTTGACTGCGTATCTGGCAAACCAGAATCCACGGCTGCGTTCGCGGGCGCTGCTGGCCCTGGCAAATATTCAAGATACTACGACGGTCTCCTCTGTAGCATCGCTGCTCAACGACCCCGATGCCAACGTCCGCGCGGCAGCAGCATTTGCACTTGGCCAGCTGGGGGCGAACAAGGCTCAGGAGCAATTGCTTGCACGTTTGAAGCAAGAGGGCGACTCGACCGCAGCGGGAAGAATGTTTGAGGCGTTAGGAAGAGTTGGCGATGAGAAGGCGCTCGATGCACTGGTGGAAGATTCCCTGCACGGTGTGGGGGCATTTCTTCGTGCAGAACAGACGATAGCCGTCGCCCGGTTCGCATTGCGTGGGATAAAGAACGAGCGGTCAATCTGGTTTTGCTTCGAGCAAACCTCGCACCCTTCTCCCGAAGTACGGTGGAGGGCGTTGTTCGCTTTGTGGCGTTCGGCTCCCCACGGCCTGGTGGATGTCGAGATTGCGAAGCGGCAGGAGGATCTTTCCAGTCTCGCTCAAGACCCAAATGTCGACGTGCGCGTGAACCTGATTACGCTCGTGGGTCGGTCGAAGGCGAGTTCTGCCGTGGATCTTCTCAGGGCTGTGCAGGAAGCAGATCAGAAAAACCCGAACTGGCTTGTGGAAGTGCAGCTGGCACGCGCCGTCGCTTCGTTGGCGGGCTCACAACCTGAACTCGTCGACGATCTGATCGACTGCCTCGGTTCAGCGAATGATCACGTGAAAATCGCTGCCCTCCAATCGTTGGACAATATGGCGAAGCCGGCTGTCATGGAGTCGGCAGATACAGTGAAATTGAAGGAAATGTTGATCACGCTGTCGACCAAAAAGAATCCTTCGGCCGAATTGACGCGCGGAGAAGCTTTCATCGCGTTAGCGAGATTCTTTCCGGAAGAATTCACGCGACGGAACTTTCTGGCGGAAAAACATCTCTCGGTCCGCGAACAGACAAAAGTGCTTGAAGCATTGACCTACATACCATCCGGACGGAGTCTTGCGATCATGCTCAAAGTGCTCGATGACCCGAATGTCAGAGTTGCTATGGCCGCATGGGATTTCATCCGCCGGCTTCTGACGCCTTCATTGATCATGACGAAGATCCGGACGGGAGACCCCGACTGGATCGATGCGCGACCATCACTCTATCGGAAGACGCTTAATTCGCTCAAGCGGAAGGACATGGCCATTACCCATCTGGTCTCCAACGCGCTGGCTGACACGACCTATTTTGGGATCTTCAGGGACGGAAACCTTGCGGATTCGCTTGTCATCGCATTGAGGAGTGCATTCGACAAACTCGCATCTCCTGACGATGTTGAGGCTATGCAAGCGGCCGCCGCTGCAATGGGAATCATCAAAGACAATCGTTTTGTTCCGACGCTTGAAAAGGCTCTCAACGATCCCGACAAAACGGTTGCTGCTGCCTCTGCGGAGGCGCTGCGTCAAATTACCGGCAAAGACTATAGTGCACAGATCCCGAAATCGACCAAAGCACTCCATACGGACTACGATTGGTCGACTCTGGAGTCTCTGAACGCATCATCGAAGGTCATGATCGAAACGAGCAAAGGCACAATCACGTTGCAGTTGCTCAGAGACGATGCACCGTTCACGGTTTTGAATTTTGTGAAACTGGCAAGGAAACACTTCTATGACGGACTCCAGTTTCACAGGGTTGTTCCGAACTTCGTCATTCAGGGAGGTGATCCCAGAGGAGATGGGTGGGGTGGTCCGGGGTATGCGATTCGGTCAGAGTATTCGTTTGCCCGGTTTGGGCGTGGAATGGTCGGGATCGCAAGTGCCGGGAAGGACACGGAGGGATGTCAGTTTTTCATTACCCATATTCCGACTCCGCATCTTGATGGCCGGTACACAATCTTCGCGCGCGTGATGGACGGGCAGGACGTCGTCGATCGTATCCAGATCGGTGATACGATCAATAAGATTACGGTCAACTAGTCTTCGAGGGTGAAACGTCACCGCCTTCTGTAGGTATCGTATGTTCCCTGGTGTGCGGGATCTGCGACGTTGAGGCGGTCATAGATTCCCCGGTCGGGCCACGTTAGGAAGATATCGGCGATCTCAAGATATTTCGAGTCGAAGAATGTCCGCACAAGAATGCTGCGAGGGTTCTGCTTTTGGCGCAAATCTGCAATTGATTCGATCGCCTTCAGGATATTGTCCATACCTTTTTTCGGTTCGGTAGACAGGAGATCGAGTCCATCGAAATGGTACGAGTAGAAGGCCTCCCGGAACTGCTGGAACTTCATGTTCGTCATCTCATCAACAATCGTAAACCTGCTATACGAACCGGCCGCCGCGGATTGCCATCCGCTCGTATACGCTGACGCACTTGCCGCATTGCACAGATTGAGCGCTTTCTGCAGGTAGCGCGCACCCGAGAGCTCGGTATATGTCTCCAGGTCAAAACTGATGATCAGATAGGCATAAAAATCGAGGAATGACGTCAACGGATCGAATCGGTAATCATCCTTGTTCATCGGTTGGTTGGGAATGTAGGTGAATTCCCACTTCTCATCGAGAACTCTCATCACCTGCGTGTTCTTTCCCGACTTGTCGTTTCCGTTGTACACCGACCGTTGACTGACAACGATCGCCTGCGCCGCGTAGCGGTAGTCGGCCGAACCTGTTAGAAAGAACACCGTCATCGAACACTCAATCTTCTCACCGCCGAGGTCCTCATCCGTGTAGCGATTGTTGTTGAGGTACTTTCGGATATCCGCTTCAAACGTCCTCAAATTATCGCGCAACGCTGACGAAATATTGTCAGTATTCACCGTTATTTCACAATTCAGTTCCTGCGCAACCAATCCGCAGTTCAACAGCAGAATCGATCCAACCAGAACAAACGCCCGTCGCAGTGTCATAAACCCCCGCTCTAATAGGAATACATGATCAATATAGACATTTTCTCAAATTGTCACAAGGCGAGAACCAGCGCGTCATGGGTCATCCTTGTGCTCGCCGCATTCCCCGTTGTGGCACATTCAGGTTTCGAAAAGAATGGTTGCGGAACCAGAGCCATCGGTCTGGCAAACGCGTACGTTGCGATTGCGGACGACCCGTGGGCCGTTTTCTACAATCCGGCGGGGCTGGCACGGATTTCGTCGATCTGGGCGGCAGCGTTCTTTTCGCCCGCACAGTTTGGAATGAGTGAACTGCGCACGGTGTGTGCCGGTGCGACCCTTCCAACGAGCTTATGCACCGGTGGTGTGGTCATTGACCACTTCGGCTATGACCTTTACAGCGAGACGAACGTAGGACTCGCATTCGGCATTAGTGTGAACGAGTGGATCGCTTTCGGAGCAACGACTCATCTCAACCGACTCGCAATCCAAGGCTATGGGACCTCTGCACGCTTTGTCTTCGACGCCGGGGGCATCGCCTCGGTCACGGAAGACGTGCGCCTCGGATGGTGCTTGAAGAACATCACGCAGAGTACCGTAGGAGCGCAATCGGAGCAGCTACCACAAATCTTGAGCATGGGGGTGTGTTATGAAATCACAGAACACTCCAGGCTTGCCGCTGAGCTGGAGAAAGACATACGCTATCCAATCATCAAGAAATTCGGTTACGAGCAGCAGCTTTTCGATGTTCTGTACGTCCGACTTGGGGTTTCCGACAACCCAGACAAGTTCTCGTGCGGACTTGGCATCAGGGTGGCCAAGTGTGAGTTTTCGTACGCAGGGTACAGTCATCCGCAACTTGGGTGGACGCATCAGGTCGAACTCTCCGTATTGCTCTTGCCCTAGGCCCAGAGTGAAATGTGCTCTGATCCTCGGCTTCATCCTCTTCGGCCAGGTGCACCAGTGCATTGGGAGGGAGTGGCAGGAGACACGTGACACATTGCGGAGCATCGGCGTTGAAATGCGTAGCCGAATAGTGGAGTCGGCTTCAGAGAACATCGACATCTCGCCGCTTCTCGATGATCTTCGGCGTTTGGAAGAGGATCCATTGGATATCACAAATGCGAGCGAAGCGGAGCTGCAGCAGATTCCCGGAGTAAGTGCGCAGGCAGCTTTCAAAATTGTGGCCTACCTTGATCGCCATTCCATTGAGCGCAAAGAAGATCTCCGTAGCATCCAAGGGATTGAGCCGGAATTGATAGATGCTCTCGAGCCATATATCTCATTTTCTGGCAGAACATCTGGCGGTATGTATCGTCCGAATCTCAGTGTGCGGATGCGACTGGTTCGCAAACTCTCGCAAGGCCTAGCATCCGAAGATGGCCAATACCTTGGCCCGCCTGAAAAGGTCTATAATAGAATTGCAGGGCGATTCAGCCTTTCGTCAGAATTGCACAGGTCGAAGGAGAGCGCTCAGGGGCTGAGTGGTACGTCGGTTTCATTCGGGCTTCTGACATCAAAGGACCCGGGCGAGAAGAACTATGCCGATCTTGTCAGAGGGCACTTGGTGGTGAACATTCCAGGGTATTCCACGCACCTGGTTCTTGGAGATTTTCTGGTTGACGGTGGACAGGGATTGGTGTTTTGGAGACCAACAGGTTTCTCCAAGGGGGGTGAGGCAACATCAGGCGTTGCGAAGAATGGAACGGGCGTATGGCCGTCGCTCTCGACAGGACAGTCGATGACGTTCCGAGGGATCGGAGTCAACATCCAACCCCGTGGAGTGGGATTCCATCTGTTCTATTCCAGCAAGCCGCTGGACGCAACAACAGACAGCGGAGGCACGGTTACGCATCTCTCATCTGATGATCTCCATCGTACGGAATCCGAACTGGCGAGAAGGAATCGACTGAAGGAGAAGACCTTTGGGGGGCGTATGACGCTCGATCTAGGAAAAGGGATGAAACTGGGGATGTCGGGCTTCACCTCCCGGTTTGACGAAACGGTGATGCTGTCCGGACCATTTGGATTTCACGGGAATCAGAACTCGGCGTTTGGGCTGGACGGTTTGTACACTGACGGCTCAGTCAGCGCATTCGCGGAAATTGCACAAGACCGTTCGAGAGCGATCGCTGCGGTCGCTGGATTCTCAGCGAATCCGCGCTCGGATTTGACCGTCGCTTTCCTTCTCAGAGCATATTCTAAGAACTACAACAACTTCCATAGCTCAGGTTTCAGCGAATCTGGGGATGGTTGCAAGAACGAATCGGGGACCTATGCCGGGCTTACGTTTCATCCGACCCTTTGGTTGAGAATTGCAGCATACGTCGACCAATTCATATTTCCGTGGCGTACATTCGGTTCACTCATGACTTCACAAGGGCATGAGTACTTTTTCGCTGCCGACCTCAGGGTTCGTGACAATATCGGCATCGAATTCCAATTCCGCCAAAAGGACAAAGCTGAATCGAACACGTCATTTGATGTTGCTGAAACAAAACAGACCGGCATTGATAGCAGAGGGCGAAATACGTATCGGGCGACGCTTCGCTTTGAGCCTACCGGATCACTCCATTGGAAAAACTGCGCAGAAATTGCCACCGTGGGATTGGAGCACGAATCTGTTCAGGAACGCGGGATGCTATTTTTTCAGGATCTGACTGCCGATCTAGGGCGTGCTCTCTCTGTGAGCGTGAGAGCTGTCGCATTCCATACGGACTCGTACAATTCACGAGTGTATGAATACGAAGCTGATCTTCCAGGCGCATATTCAACTCCTGCGCTGTTTGACAGAGGCTTTCGGTGTTACATTCTCGGGCGTTATCGGTGGGGACGAACCTTGGCTCTCGCAGTGAAGTATTCGCAGACGAGCAAGGAGAAATCAAGTGAAGGGATTCCGAGAGTGGACAATCAACTAAGCGTGCAGCTGGATCTTGAGCTGTGATGGAGTTTGATTCCGGGGTATCAATTCTTTAGATTCTGGCAGCCGAACGTGTTGTTTCATTGACCGGGGCCTCGAGACGATTGCCGCCATGTGGGAACCAGCTCGGTCGCTCTGTCGTTGCATTCCAAAGGAACGGGAGCCACCTGTTTTCAGAGCAATAGATTCTCAATTCAATGAAAGGACGAGGTATGGCGAAACAACTCTTCATCCTTCTGACTGCGATTTTGCTGCTTTCTTTAGTTCTCCAGGCAGACGAACCGAAGAAAAAAGTCAATGATTTCACGCTTGAGGACTACAATGGCACTAAACATTCACTCACCGACTACAAGTCTTCCAAAGCGATTGTGTTGATGTTTATCGCGACGCAGTGCCCTGTCTCAAATGGCTACAACGGGAGAATGGTCGAGCTGTACAAGGATTATGCTTCGAAAGGCGTTACGTTCATTGGTATCAATTCAAACAAACAGGAAAATGTAGAAGAGGTCAGGAACCATTCGAAGGAACATGGATTCGAATTCCCGGTGCTGAAAGACTGGAACAACGTCATCGCTGATAAGCTTGATGCTTCGGTGACCCCGGAAATCTATGTTCTGAATTCCAGGCTGGAAGTTCTCTATCACGGCAGAATTGATGATTCATCCCGTGAGAACCGTGTGACGTCGAAAGACCTGCGCGCTGCACTGGATCGGATTCTTGCCGGCAAAGCTGTGGAGGTCACTGAGACCAAGGCGTTCGGATGCTCGATCAAACGAGTCAAGTAATGGCGAAGGTTGCC
>JBGPAN010000063.1:0-11731 GCA_041480785.1 Bacteroidota bacterium
TCACGGAAGCTCCAGACTGTAAACAAATCGCCAGTCATTTTCAATGAAATTCACTTTGCATTTTGTGCGGCTATGTGCACTTCATCTGTATTTCTGTGGCCTGAAGATGAAGAACGCTCTGAACACCCGGAAGACCAGATACGCGAAAAATCCGAGTGCAGAGAAGTAGATGTAGAATTCTTTGTTGCCTGTGCCGATGGAAAAGATCTTGAAGATGGTGAAGATGCTCATTCCAAAGATGTAGATGGGTCCCATGTTGAAATAGTGCCCTTCATCGACCTGGCGTAGCTTGCGTATTTCTTCGGTGTCGAGATATTTCTCCCGAGAACCGTGCCAAAGCATGTTCTTGATGTGGAACGGATTGCCGTTGGAGGCTTTGAGAAGCTCCATTCGGTAGAGCTCAGGATCGATGATGTGCAATGGATAGTTCTCGAAGAAGTAGTTGATCAGTTGCATGCACACGCTTTCCGGGAGGGGCTTCAAGTCGATCTTGGTGAACGAGGCCCAGATACGCTTGAAGAAGAAGTTCTCCTTCATCTGAACCACGGCAGCACAGATGACGGCGATGTTCAAGAGCGTTTCCAGAAATTTCTGCTGAGTGGGCGAGATCCTGTCGAGGTTGTCAAAGAAAATCAGATAAGGCTTGTCTGATTGCGAGATGCCCTCGAAAATCAGGGTTTGCAGTTTGTTACTGCCAAGGCCTGTGAGCTGTTTCTTGGCTGAAGCCCAGTCTGTTCGCTCACCGTCGAGTTCGATGTGGAGATCCCCGAGGTAGAAGAGGTCCTCAGCAATTTCTCTGATGCAATCGCCAAGTGGGCTGGAGTGCTCAATGAACAGCATCTTGTATTGATCTGGTCTGATGCGCACCCCGAGGTTGCCGCGGAGCTGGACGATGATGTTCGATGAAAAATCAATGCGTCTGGTCTTTCCTGAAAGGATCCATTTCGCTTCGAGTATCAACCGGCTCTTTCCGATGCCCTTGTCGCCGGCGATCAGGGTGTGCCGTCCTTTTGAGAGGTTCTTGACGAGCAGAAACAGTTCTTCGGACCTGCCAAAGAAGGTCAGGTCCTGGCGAAGGTCGGATGGAAGGGTGGAATCGATCACGGTTTCATCCTTTGGAATACCAATCCAGTTTTTCGCATGCAAAGCAAGCATTGGGGTGCAGTCGATCCGAAGCGATTCTTGGACGTGTACAGAATGCGCTGATTATCCTCCTGAACGTCAAGATGCAAGACAACATCAACTGCATGTTCCAGAAGCTTTGGGCCAGCCGTGGTTTTGTTTTTTGTGATTTGTCCGACAATGATGAGCACGATGTTTTGCTGCTGTGCTAGCCTTCGAAGCACATATATGCACTTTCGTACCTGCATTGCGCTTCCGGGCAAGGACGTCATTGTGTCAGAGTATATGGTCTGGATCGAATCGACAACGAGTAACTTCGTCTTGGTCTGATTGACATGAGAAAGTATTGCACCCATGTTCGATTCGAACAAGAGAAGGATATTCGGTGAAGTTATTCTCAGACGGTCAGCGCGGAGCTTGAGTTGCTGGACAGACTCTTCACCCGTAACGTAGAGCGATGGGGTGTTCATCTTTTTCAGAACCTGCATGAGGAGGGTCGATTTGCCGGCTCCTGGTTGACCAGCCAGTAGAACAGTGCTTCCAGGAACAAAGCCGTCTCCGAGCAGAAGGTCGAGTTGTTCAATCCTTGTTCTGATCCTCGGCACACTGAAGGCCTGGATCTTGGGAAGAGCAATGGGTTTTACGCTGCCGAGGGAATCGACAGCCGTTTGTTTCCTGAGAGAATTCCAGCGTCCGCAATCGGGACAGGTGATCTGGAAGCTCGGGAAAAAGGAGTTGCAGGCGGAGCAGGTGTAGGACATGGGGGGACCTCCTAGCGGACCTCCCCTCTGATCCCCTCCTGAGAGGAGGGGAAGGGGAGTCGTTTGATGATGAAAGTGACTTGGATTTTATTGTTGTAAGGGACCTGACGAATATCGACAAGTACACCCCTGACAGTCGAGCGAATTTCAGATTGTGCCTCCGCAGCGCGTGCCTTTGCCTTCAATTGTCGATTGGCGAGAGTCAGTCTTCGAATCTCGAGTGTGATTTTCGATAAAGCGGCAGAGCGTGACGCAATGAGTTGAGAAAGAAGCGTTCTGCTCTTCTGCCGTTTCAACTCTGAAAGCTGGAGCACTCCGAATGATGTGAATCCACCCTTAGATAGTTCGGTTCTATGGACATAGTCTGTGGAATCGATCCTGGCAACCTGTTCTGCGCTTGCGATCTTCTGATCGACGTCTGACTGGAAGGAAGTCTTCTGGTCATCGAGTGATTGAATCTTGCCTTCGTTAAGGCCGATTTGATCTTCAAAGAACTGGGCGAGGTTCTTCCTGGCGATGACCTCCTTGTCTCCGACTGTATCTCCCCTGGACTTGAAGAATTCAAGAGATTCCTTTGGGTCGAGCGTGAAGGAGACCTGAGTGAAGTTCTCAAGCCTTGGCAACGTGAGCCCCGGCGAAGAAGGGCTCTGCTGGCTTTTCCCAAGGAGAATGGATTTGACAGTCAGGATCCCCTTTGTGATGAAGACGTACTCGAGATTGAAGGTGCATATATCGTGGTATCGGGCATAGTTGAGCCTAATCGTGCCTCCGCCGCCTGTGACAGGGCTGAAGAGCTTGATATTCTCCGGCAGCGAGACCTTGTCGCTTGTTGAGAGATCGCCAAAGAGATAATTCTCTACTGATGTGTCGATGTACGTGGTGATTTGAGAGAGCAATTGATTACTGAGATCGAGGCTTCGGACGAAGGAGCGGGCAGGCTGGCCTTTTTCACTGAATGTTCTCAGCGACGTAGTCAGCTTCAAAGTCCTTGCCGACTGTGTGCAGGTCTCCATCAACTCCCTTGAAAATCAATGTCGAGGGATTGAGAGCTCCGACGACCTCAATCGTGCCGGTGAATGGCTGTTTTGTGAGCATGTTGTAGGCAGTGGCATTGGCAAACACAAGATTGTCTCTGGAGAATTCATTGTAGTCACGAACTGCTGAGTCGATGTTCCTTTGCGTGGTACGAATGAATCGCTCGTATCCCTGATTGGCTATCAAGAATACAGGGATGCAGCCGATGAGGAAGAATGTTCCGAGCATTCGATCCATCTTCGAGCCGGTTTGCATCCGGTATCGGTGGGGATTGTTGACCTCCAATGGGAAGACGCACTTCACGTTTGAAAGTGGATAGAAAAGCTTGACGCCATGGACCGTCATGGTGTCGAGAAACGGGTGTGAGGCGTATCCTGCGAGAAGGCAGATATAGACATCCGGACTGAACAAGTGAATGGGAAGGAGAACGGTAGCAAATGCAACAATGAATACTGCTGAATGTGTCAGCGTGCGATGACCGAATCGACGTTCCAGCTTGTTGGAGATGAACGGCATCGCCCGTCCGGGGAAACTTGCGCCTGTGTCTATGTCAGGCAAGACCGATGAGAGTGCAATGATGAAAACATTGAACGTGCTCAAGGTTACTCCGGTCGTCGTAAGCAGGAGAAGATAAAGGAATTCAGCAAACGTTATGTGAGTTGGAGTGGTCATGAGATGTGTGAGTATGCAAGTTTCAAGTTTGTAAGTTTCAAGTATCGCAAGCCTCGCCGTTATGAATTGTTGTGAGAGCGTGCTCGAAGTATCGGGACAAGGTTTTTGTCAGACGGATCAATTCGGATTCGGTGACGATGGATTCGCCGCTCTGAGCATCCAGCAGAAGCGTTCTGGACCAGGCGTTTAGGATCGTTTGAATTTCAGGGGGAGCAGGGATCCTACGCACGATGGACATTTTCAATACTCCCTTTCCTCTGGCGATCGATATTCTAACCTCAAGTGGCGAAAGATCTCTTCTTCGCTGGCAATGGGAATGATGCTCCCTGTGCCTGTCAACAGTCCAGTCCCATCTGCTTTGAGATGCATTTGGAGTTCCATAGCCCGTCGGGCAAGTTTGATGTTATGATTTCGACTTCCTGTGCGAATCAGGAGCAAGGTCCACCAGGTTTGCTCGGTGGCGATGTAGAGGTCGATGGGAACCATATCACCGTCGACGGTTTTCAGGAAGCGCTTGATCTTTGAGCCGTTTGCGTCCAGCTCGAGATCCCGGCTCAGGCAGAGTTCAGAAAGCTGTTTGTCGAGTTGATTCTCCTGAACTGGTTCGCCGAAGAGGGTGTCATCATCCGCCTGGATAAACCTAGGAATTGCGAGAATGTCGATATCGTTCACTCCGACTTTGAGCCGGCGAAGAGAGCCGACGATTTCGATTCGATCGCAGGCGGCAGAGATCTGGTTGATGAAGTCTTCGGCGATTTCACGGGCGAATGAATGAGGAAACATGGAGGTTCCGGCTAGTGAAGTTGTGAATAGTTAAATGGTGAATCCTGTCGCCGCTTTTCTTTTGCTTGTCCAAAATAAAAGCGGCAGAAAAGTCCCGCTGTACGGGATCCCGCCTATCGTATTTTTAGAGCGGGAAAAAGGACACCCGAAATCAAACGCACGCTGAAGGATCAATGATCGTGGGTGGAAGTGATTTAGAATTCGGTAACTCACTGAGTGTGCTCCTCGACTGACTGTTAGCTGTGATTTCCCCTCGCACACCGCCGTGATTTCGGGGGCAAGGGAATGGGAAAAACAAGATTCAGCTTTCGCAATCAACACGATTTCCCCAACCTGAAGGTTGGGGTTACGTGGATGGAATGGTTAGGGGGCGTGATCGCTGGGGAAACGGCGGCGCAGAAGGGCACCCACGGTGTTCTCTTCGTCCCCTGTGAGGAGCTGCACCCAGGGGAGAGTGCCGTCGCCGTTGCCGTGGAGGCAGGACCACATCCAGCCGAAGGGATTGGTGATGCGGGTCCTCTCACTCGAGCGTAGCATCAGCCGAAGTGCGCGCAAGACGAGCTCCGGGTAGTTCGCCTTTTCATCCAGAATACTGTAGGCGTGATAACACATTGTGACTTTGTGATCGTCGGTGCCTCCGAAGAAGAGCTTGCGAAGCTCCCCTTCAGTTGGGCTCCAGTCGAATTTGTTAGGGCGACCATCGTTCCAACTTGAGAGTTCTGAGAGAAAAGCGCGGCAATACTGAGCAAAACCGTCTTCTGAAAGTTCAATCAGGTAAGGTTCATTTTTGAGAAGGTTGTGTTTACAAGATGTGGATATCTCATTTTTCTCTTTGGCGTCTTTAACAAGCAAATCTTCTTCTGTTCTCTCTCTCTTCTTCTGTATCTGTTCTGCTTCTGTTTCTAGTGGAACTTTTCCGAACTTTGTTCGAAGCGACTCCGGAGTTTGTCCGGACAGTGTTCGGACATTGTCCGAACTTTCTCCGGATTGACTCCGAACAATGTTCGAAGTTTGTTCGGAGTGTGTTCGAACATTTTCAGACCTCCTTTGTACTCTCCTCGTATAGTCATCGCCCCGGCGTTCGAACGATGGACTGTATAACACGTTGTATCTGAGCCACTTCTGACGATCAAAGAGGCCGGCGCTGATGCAGGTCGCGATGATCGTAGTGAGCGTCTTTGAGGTGGTGAAGAGATTTTTTGCCAGAGTTTTTACAGGAAGTCGCGGAATTCTGGAGAGGTCGACGTTGTGATCAAACAGATCGTTGGATTCTTTGCGGGGATTTTCCAGAAGAATCGCGAAAGATTTGTCAGATTTTTTTGAGAATTCCATAACTTTTAGGTGAAAAGTGTCAGAATGTTGTCCGATTTCTTCCAAAAGTCCCCAGAAGATTCCCAATCCTTCAGGCCCGTGTGTCGCTCCGAGTATCTGGAGCCTGGGATCGTGTCGTGCTGTGCAGTCGTGATGAAACCATTTCATGGTGGACCCCCCAAGCCCCCCTTGAGGGGGGATGTGTGTGGCTCGGGTTTCATTTCTTTAGGCGATAGTAACATTGTTCGACTTTGTCGATGACGCGATGTTTTTCCAAGAGTTCATACTGTTTGTTGTAGAGATCAGCTACGAGCGTCAGAGCGGCCTGGCGAAGACGGGAGCGCTTCAAGAACGGCGCTTCGGCTGCAATTCTTTCGATGAGGTCCAGCGTCATGACTGCATTACTTTCGTTGAGCGAATGGAGATTGAAGTCGGGAGTGAGGAGCTGGACCTTGCGTTCTGCGTCGACGATGACTGCATCGCATTTGTCGCCGAAGGAATCAAAAAGCTGCTGTCGAAAAGAGCGATAGAGGCGTTCCATGAGCTTGACGTATTCGGAGGGCTCGGGTTGTTGGTCTTTGGGTTGAGCCTCTGGGGCGTGCTGGTCAGTGTGGGGTCTCGTTAATCTTCTCGTTGGCCTGTTTTCCCGCCTCACAGGCTCAGTTCCCCGCCTCTGAAGAGGCGGGCCGGGGTAGGTCTTTGTTTCAGCTGACGATGGAGAATCGAGAATCTGTTTGATGAACGATGTGAATTCTTCCGCTTCCTGCTCGTCAACTGGTGATAGCACCTCATCAGTCACGGAGTGTTCTGAAATATTGGAGAATTGAATGGCAGTTCGACTGCAATCTATTGATTTAACGTCAAGCGCATCCTGAACACCGGTGGCTGAGTGGGTTGATCGTTTGGATTGTGAAGTGTGTCTCTCCTCGATGAGCTCTTTGTTCTTTTCGATGTCGTAGACGAGAAGACGACCCCGCTTGAAGGCCGGCTGATAATGGAGGATGTCATCGGGGGAGTTGATTTCCATGAGATCAATGGATGGAGTCGGATCGATGAATTCATTGCATTCGATGATTCCCTTGTGGCACCCGATACTTATCAGAAGCTTTGCGAGTTGCTTTTTTGAGAGTCCCTCGATCTGAACTTTCAGGCATGGCTCGTAGAGCAAGGTTGATCGGAACCGGTTAAGCACCTGGTCAGATGCTGTGTAGAGAGAGATTCGTGTTTGGTCTTCTCTGGCCAGAAGCGTAAATGTCTGAAACGCGAGCTCAGGACGGATCTGAAATCGAAGATCTCGATTCATGCGTGCACAGTCGTCGATATGATGCCCGCGGAAGAAAAGCAGATCATAGTAGCGTTCAATGGGCGTATCCGAGATTGCAGGTTTCTGTTCGTATGAGATCATGATGAACCCCAATGAATCGTCGGTCTGAGAGCGGACAAGTAATTGTGGGTGAAGATGTTTTCCTGGGACGTCGGCGATGATTTGTGTTGCGTCGTTGAGCATTGTTCTTCAGTGTTCTGTCATCGATGCGAGTCTGCTCTCCTCAGTGTCCAGAAAAGCAAATCCCCCCTGCCCCCCTTTTTTGATGAGAAAAGGGGGGTGTTATGCTTGTGTGGAGCGCTTGATATCGGAAAGTCGGACACACCCCTCTCCTCCCCTCTCTCCACCCGCTGGCCCGCGCTCGAGAGGGGACGTTTGAAGCAAGGGAGAAACAAAGAAGAATAGCGCAGAGGCAGCGTCATTGGGAGTCTCCGAATGTGAGTTTCTGTCGAATCAACACTTGTTGTTGATGAATGTGCATTATGGATCTCATTGCACTATTGAGTTCGAGCTTGCTGTGGATCAGGGCATCGAATTCGATTTTGCCTTGTTGGAAACGCAGTTCGTTGAAGTGGAGCAATTCCTTGATGAAGCTCAATTCTTTGTCTAGTAAATCCGCTTGATCCTGTAGCGCGATGAGTTGTTGTTCAAGAGACTTGTGTGACTGAAGCTGCTTTATTGTCAGGCGGGACTCTTCTGCTCTTAGCTGCTCGAGCTCGAGGATTGCTTGTGTGTGTTTGGTAGAGCTGAAGAGATCATTCAGTGACAAGCTGACGGACAACCTGTATGCGTCCCGGGGAAGGATGTATGTCGTGAATGTCGTAGGATCGACAAACATGATGTCGTGCATTCCGAAGCTCGCTGAAATGTGAACCTGCGGAATGATGCGCGTCCAGATGCTGGATTCGTTGACTCGGGCTTCCGCCTTAGCGATTTCAATTTGTAGCAGTCGAATGTCAAGGCTGTCACAAGTTGGATTGAGGGCCTGGGCGCTATCGACATCGAACAAAGGAGATATCCTGATGGGGACCGTTCCCCCTTCCCCCACACCACTTGGAACGGTCTGTCCACCTATGTCTCGGAGACTTCGGTGGACTTGCCCATGCAGGATATCCCACCAGATCACAACGACTGTCAAAATGAGTTTGGTCAGTGTAGTAATTGAATGAGTGCGCATACGATGTGTGACCGGTGAAATTGTGCGTTTGAGTGAACTCATCAACGGATCTTTCATTTGTTTCCACCCACTGCCTCAACTATCCACCAACCCATCACACAAGGGGAGGTTTTGGAGGGCGACCACCAATAGCGCAACCAGATGCAAGAGAATGCGAGAGTGGCTGTCTCTCAGACATGTTCACCCAAGTGGCTTCACTCACCATGCGCTGTTGTGGCGGTGGGAGGGGTGGTATCTTCGGAGGTCTGAGTACACAACCAGACGCAAAAGTACGCGAGAGTGGTATTCTCTCAGGGGTGGTCTCGCAGGTAGCTCCTCCTAGCATGCGTTGATTTGGCGGTGGGAGGACTGGTGGCTTCGGAGGTCTGAGTACAAAACCAGATGCAAGAGTATGCGAGAGTGGTTCTTTCTCAGGAATGGTCTCGCAGGTAGCTCCTCCTAGCATGCGTTGATTCGGCGGTGGGAGGACTGGCGGCTTCGGAGGTTTGAGTACGAGACCAGACGCGACAGTACGCGAGAGTGATTCTTTCTCTGAATCTATCTTGCAGGTGGTTTCACCTGGCATCTGCCGATGTATGGGTGGGGGAATCGGTGGTCGGGAAATTGTAGTTGCACATCCAGAGCCCAATGCCTGGAACCCTGATGTTGTTTCGCGAAGAATCGTGCCATCGGCTTGTCCCACGGTGCGGACCTGTCTCCAGGAGCCATCGGGGTATTCTGTGCGGGTGACAGTGCTGCCATCGGCTTGGCCATAGCTTCTCCGGAGTTGGACGAGGTTGCCGTCTCCGTCCTGGACCTTCGATACGATGGCTCCACCTGATGCATACCGCGTTGTTACACGAATAGAGCCATCTTGTGGATTCACGACCTTTGTGATGACAGGGAGACGGAATGTATACGTCTCAAGTCTTCCGTTGCGCAAGACGTATGTCACGATTGTGTCCTTCTGACGGCCGAAAAGCTCGGTGACGTTTGTTTGCTGCGGATTGTCGCTACGGAAGTCTGCGTGGGAGGCATATCGTTTGGTTTCTGTGACGACATGTCCATTTTCTTTGCCGTAGGTTTTCCTGATTGTAATGAGCAAGAGACCTTTGGGATGTGCGTAGCGCTCAGTGACAACGGCACCGTAGCCTCCGGCGATGACCTGGCCATAGATGTACGCCGTGTCGGTGGCTGTCGTCGCGAGTGTTATCTTCTTTGAAAGAGAAGCGTCGTTGGAGAGAGGACGGTTTGACTCGTTTGTAAAGCTCTCAGCCCAGTCGGCGATGGCATGGATTTCGTCGAGTGCTGAAACGAGATAATCTTCGCCTGTGGCCTCGAATTCGTATTTGGGCATATCCGGGGCATCAGATGTTGGTGGGATTTGGAGACGCAACTCGCATGCAGCCAGTGTCAAGGCTGCGAGGAAGATGACAGCGATCGCCGGCGAGAGTTGGATTCGAATGGGTGATGGGTTCATGGGAACCTCCTGAGATGTTGTTGCGCGGCGTGCGGGGGTTTGACCCCCCTGTGTCCCCCCTGACAGGGGGGAATTGCCGCCCCGCTAGTAATGGAAAACGAGAACGGTTGATTCAAAACGTCGCTCCTGAATCTGGATCATGCCGATGTAGAGTCCGGGCGGAGCGAAGTATCCGTCATCGGTATCGCCGAGCCAGGTGTGGGCATGTGAGCCCTTGGATTCGGCGGCATTGACTGCAAGGGTTTTCACCAGATAGTCCTTTCCTGTTGAATCACGTTTGATGACGAAAGCGTTCAGAGCTGCGGGGCTCTTAAGCGTGTAGCGGATCTCAGTGTTTGATTTGAACGAATCGAATGCGCTGGGGGAAAAGCGAAGACTGCTCACCAACTCCGGGTCATCTAGCGCGGAGGGAAGGTTACAACTGCTCAGGAGCGACAAGAGGATGAGGCAAAACAGAACGTGATTACGCATTTGGCATAGCGCCATAGTTGTGGGTAGATCCGATGGACAAGATTTGCCTGATGAGCGGCTCGCGGATTTCTTGATGTTGCTGCAAGTGCAGATAGGTGTTATGCAGCGATTTGGGCAAGCAGTCAATCTGAAGGGCTTGACTGAGATCATTCAGGAGCTGGCGAACAGCCCAATGATCGATTGGTTTCTTTCCGAGGGATTCGAGAAAGATCGTATCGGAGCTTGAGTCCCTGGTCTCGAGGTATGCGCGAAACTTCCTCAGTACCTGCGCGTGCAGGCGAAGGGTGGACACTGTGCTGATGATGAGTGATACAGACTTGTCACTCGTTTGAATTGAAGAGAGTTTGAGTGTGCAGATTTGATATTGACGAACCCCGTAGAAGATCATAAGGAAGAGAATAAGCTCGTCCCTCCGATACCGGACCATGTCACCACTGTCGGTGGAGACCTGACGATGATTGAGATGTTGGAAGATGGAAACGATGTCATCGGGTGAAAGCGTGGCAGGCTGGACAGGTGTCACGCGGAGTGCGATAGCAGGATTGTTCTTCATCACGCCCTGGTGAATGAGGAAAAGGAAGAAGTTCTTCAAGGCGTATGATGTGCGTTTGACAGATGCGAATTTCGATCCTGTGCGGGCAAGGCCGGAGAGATAGTCTTCGATGTCCTTCGTTTGCATCGCCACGATGGAATTGAGGTCAGTGGAGCCAGATCCTGCAACAGTCCGGTGCAAGAAGCTGTCGACATCGGATGCATACGCCCTTACAGTTTGTTCCGACATTTTGTTCTTCCTGAGATGCTCAATGAACCTGGCTATAGTGGCTTCGGTGATGTCTGGGGTTTGTCGTAAGCCCATGCGCAACTGGTTCAGAAAAAAAAATTCTTCTAGAAGGGGTGCCGTTGAGCGATTTTGTCGATTTTGTTCGGATAACGCGTTTTTTAAAAATGGGTGTTATCAGATAACTCATCTTTAAAAATCACCGTTATCACGACCAATGATGCTTCACGCTTGTCCCAGCACCAGGTTCTCAAAGAACCGGGGAGCAATTAAGAGGAACGAGTGGGGGAAAACAAGCAGGCATTTATGCCTGCTTTTTTCGGGAACTTTTTGGGCAGGGGAGAAACTGAAGTGGTTAGACGTGAGACGTCAGGGCTGTGAACTAAGCTGACGTGGTGAGACGGGAGACGCGAAGGAATTTGCGATTTATGATTTATGATTGATGACGGGGGGGGGCAGAAGACAGATTGCGGACAACAAACGGAAGAAGATGAACTCAATTCGAAGATAGAAATCTCTAGAATGATGGAGAATCTATCAGTCAATGGGATTCGTGCGCATCATGCCGGTAAACATTGATGACTTTTTATCGGCTACTCCCGCACGTTGACTTTAAACCGATACTCTAGTAACATCGCATTGAGCACCGTACCACACCTTTTTGAATTGAGTTTGACCCGCGGAACGCAGCATCGGGATGCGCGAAGTCAGTGCATTCAGGAACCACGCCATGAACGCAATCCAACGTCCCTTCCTCTTTGTTGCCTCGCTTGTAGTTGCGTTTGAGATTAGCCCCGTCCTTGCTCAGACTCGGCTCAGCGTCCCGTACTATCATCAA
>JBGPAN010000064.1:0-11677 GCA_041480785.1 Bacteroidota bacterium
GTCTCTTCCCTGACATTTGCGGCGTTGGCGTCGTCTGTATCTAGATGTATCTGCAACTTCCAGTTGTCGTTTGTTCGGACGAGAACATTTTCGAAGGTGGTCGGCTTTTCCCCGCCAATCCGCACCTTGCAGTAGTCCCCCTCCTTCACACCCAATCGTGCTGCATCACCTGTCGTCATGTGGAGATGACGGTTGGCGACAATCGCGCATTTTTCCAGGTACACTGATCCGTTTGGACCCACAAGCGTCAGTGGGGCGGCATCTTTGAGGTTGCCAGAGTTGGTGACGGGGGGATCAATGCCCAGGAATATCGCATCGGTGAGAGACACCTCAACCTGGTCGTAGTTTCTGAGCGGTCCAAGAATGCGAACGCCCGGAATACTCCGCAGCTTTGGTCCAACGACAGTCAAGGTGTGGACCGAGGCAAACTCTCCCGGCTGATAAAGCGGGCGCATCGATTCAAACTCAGCCTTGTCGCCGAAAAGTTGATGGAAGGTCTTTGAAGTCAGATGTATGTGCCGGTTAGAGATGCCAAGCGGGATGTGCAGAGACTGCAGGTCCGATTCCCGGATTGAACTCTCTCGATGCGGTTCAGATTGCAGAACAGCGTGGATCGACTTTACGATGATATCGATGAGTTCGTCTGGCGGAACTGGAGCAGTTCCTTTCACACAAAAGCACTGTTCATTCGCATTCATAGACAGGCGGTGACGTTACGGTGCGGGGAGGACGACTGTCAATCCAACATGATGACGCTGAATACGTCCACTTCCAATCTGTCAATGTATGACGTAAAAGTCAACACGGGGAAGAACGGATTTCCGACAAGGACAGCACGAGTTATCGACTGTGGGAAAAGAGTCGCGTGCTTTCATAATCTGCCCCGAGCTTATTTCCAGGCTAAACGGTTTTCCGTTGCCACGCGCGGGAGTTTCACTAATGCAACAGCGATTCGCACTATCTGCATCCGATTCTCGAAGCAGCAATCGATAATCCATGATCGCTTTGTGCGATTCTGCCTGGAAGCGTGGAAAACAAGAAACCCCCGAATACCGGGGGCTTTTCGTATTGGAGAAAACGAAGAGGATATGTGTTAGAAGTTCGTATGGATGATCTTGGCCGGGTCGAATCCGTTGAACCGTGTTGTTGACGCCGTACCGTAGGCTCCGATATTGATGGTGTAGAGGAAGTCTCCGACCTCTAGATTTGCGGGCAGTTCTGCAGAGAGGGTAATCTTGTCGAAACTGTCGCAGGTCGGACCAACCACCGCGCAGATCTCCGTCTCCCCCTGCTTGAAGGCATGGAAATTCGGAATCCAGTGGTCGTACACGACGCCGGAATAGGTATGATAAACGCCATCGTTGATGTGGTAGAAGATCTTCCCGTCTCTCCGTGCTTTGCCGATGATCTCCGCCACGAGTGTAGCAGCGGTAGCTGCAATAAACCTGCCTGGCTCGGCGAGAATCTCGATGTCCTCCGGAAAGAGCCTCTTGAACTCGGAATTGAGGAGGCTGGCGAGCTTGGCAAACTCGGGCACCTGCGGGTCGTACGGAACGGGGAACCCGCCGCCGATGTCGAGAAGGTTCAGGCCGTAACCCTTCTTCCTTGATTCTCGGAAAATGTCTGACGCGATAGCGAGAGCCTGAGTGTAGTTGTCGAAGTTGGTGCATTGGCTCCCGACGTGGAAGCTAATCCCCTCGACCTTCAGTCCCATCTCGTAGGCGTAGTCGATCAACGCCGCGGCTTCGCCCGGCTCAACGCCAAACTTCGTGCTCATCTCCACCTGGGAGCCTGTGTCAGGGACCTTCACTCGCACGACCAGACCGGCAGTATTGCAGTACTCCTTCAGCTTTTTCACCTCAGCGACGTTGTCGTATGTCACCAGCGGCTTGTATTGTCTGATCTTGCTGAGCGTGTGACGATCTTTGATGGTGTTGGAGAAAATAATCTTGTCCCAGACGAAGTATTTCTTTTGCTCCTTCTCAAAATGCTTGATGTACTGATACACCTGTATGAATTCGTTGTATGATGCCACATCGAAACTCGACCCTTCCTTGAAGAGTGTCTCGATGATTTGCTGCGTGGAATTTGCCTTGACCGCGTAGTAGCATTGGACACGAGGAAGGTGTCTCTTGAATGTCCTGTAATTGTCACGAATGACGTTGTGATCGATGATGCAGAGCGGAGTGCCGTGCTGTTCCGCCAATCGTAAGAGCTCATCTGTATGGTTCAAGCGGTTCTCCGCTGGTTAAACAGAGGATAGTGGAAAATCCTAAATTCGAATATCGAAACTCTAAACAAATCCTAAATCATGATGTCGAAATCCGAAATGAACCGTCCGATGTGAGATTCGAATTTTGTGTTTGGAACTTGTTTGGGGCTTCGGATTTATTTTCGAATTTGCCTGTTTTGTATTTGTTTGGGATTTCGTGCTTCTGATTTCGAATTTACTCCGGCGTTTCGTCAGCGACCAAGCTTCTTCATCATCCCGCTGAGCTCGTCAACCTCTTTGTTGTTCTCGAGGTACGACTTGATGAGCTTCTGGCGCAATTCATCGCCGCGATCATACAGGCGCTTCAGTTGTTTTGACTTTGTAGTCTGGATGACATACGCCGCCAAGAGTGGGAACGCAACCGTCACATCGATGTAGGCGGTAACGGTTTCTTCCAGTTTGGTAGGATCGATCTTTCCCCAGCTCACTGCCTCGCTCGGAGGAGCTCCGGAAAGTCCGCCTGTATCGGGGCGCGCATCCGTGATGTTGATGTCATAGTCCTGCCCGGCTTCCGGAATCATCAGCACCTCCTGAATCTGAGGCTCGGTCTGCAAGAGGAAGTTCTTGGGGCTTCCGCCTCCAATCAGAAGGACGCCGGTCTTGCCCTTTTCGTACTGCTTCGCATTCAGGATGATGGCCGTTGAATCGTTGACATCAATGCTCGGGTTGATTTTCAGTTTGAAATAGTCCTTGAGCCCCTTTGCTTCTGCCAGGAGTTCAAGACCGGCCACATTCATGCCGATCGTGGAATCGCCGGGCGATGATGTGAACACCGGGATGCCGTTGCGATACGCCGCTGCCAACACGCTCACCTCTCCGATCTTGTTCTTCTTCTCATAGTCGTTGATGATCTTACCGAGGTGATGATAATACTCCCGTGTTCCCATCTCTTTCTGAAACTCTGGTCGCAACATGATCTTTCGCAGGATCCGGTCGGTTGCCATCAGAACATCTTGATAGTCGAAAAGGATATCATAGATTCTCGTGACACCCTTGTCGCGCAGGTCAGCGTCGTCAACGTTATGGCTGCCGCGGAACATCGGCATGTTGAAGGCAAAATGAAGATCATGGTACATGTTGGCACCGGTCGCCACGAGCCAGTCCACGAAACCATGATTCATGAGAGGAATGATCGTGGATGGGCCAAGACCGGCCGGAGTCAATGCACCGGCGATGCTCAACCCAATTGTGACGTCCTTCTGAGAATACTTGTCACGCATCAGCTGGCACGCGGCTCTTAATCTCCCGCCATTGTACGCGTCAAGATTGTCGATCACAGACGCGATGCTGCTTTTCTTCGTGATGGGCTTTGGGAGAACCCGTTTACCTGACAAGTATGATTCCCTGGTGGTATGATGTTTCATGTGATGATCCATGATCTTTCCTTTCGTTTTGGCTTGAACGGTGCTCAAGAACCCCCGTCCAAAGTGCTTTCCTAAGAATAAGATGCGCAAAATCTAGCTTGATTTGCAACGATATGCAACGAATTTGAATAAATCCGGATTTGGTGTTTACTTGGTCTCGGCGCGACTCTACCGTTTTCAACCATGTTAAACCTCTCCATCTCGGGGGCGACAAATTGAAAACGGCAACATGAGTCGCTGGAGACAAAACCCTGAACTCGAAGAGGAATTCTGAAATGAAGACGAATAGTCTAGAACGCATCTCAAAAACGGTTGTCACTCCCGAATGCTTCAATCGGGAGTCCAGAACGCGCCGACTGGATTCCCGCTTAAGACGTGCCTGCACGCCGAAGTGCGGCGTTTCGGCACGCAGGCGTGCGGGAATGACAATCACTCCTTTAGAAGTCTTTTTGCGATGGCCTCTAGTGATGATTCTGATTTCCGCACTCTTCCTATCTCTTTGTCCGGCTCAGGTGAACGTGCCCCTGAAGTACAAATTGGTTTATGACACTTACGTGGCGGGGCTCAAACGGTACAACGCGTACCTCGATCGCAACGTCGGGAACCAACAGAACGCAGTAGCATTCGGCGCCGAACTTCTCGCTGCGAATTCCAATCGTGGCGAAGCACTCCTCGAGCAGCGCGCGTTGCGGTCGATCGAAATCACGCTGGATCGCTTCAAGGAGATGGGACTCCGGGGAGTGACGGTAGCGATCGGGTACCCGATCCTGACAGACGACGCACCGCATTCGAAAGAATATCTGGATTTCTACAAGTCTGTGGCAGAGATGGTGCACAAGAAGGGAATGATCCTGTGCGTCAAGCTTCATGTTCTGTTCTCGGGGACTGTCTTCTCGCCAGTGAAGACTGATTTCTCAAAGCTCACCATTGAAATGCTCGCAAAGCAGAAGCGATTGATGGCTGAGCGTGTGATCGCAGAGATGGCGCCGGAGTATCTGACCCTCGGCGGAGAACCCGATACAGAGGCGAAACTCATTGGCAACAGGAAACTCAACGATCCGGAAAATTATTCAGAGATGGTGCGCACCATTCTCAAAGATCTGAAGAAAGGAAACACGCTGGTGGGTGTCGGGCAGGGAACATGGGGCACTCCGGCGTTCGCGAAAGCGTATGCGAGGACCGACATCGATTTCATCAACATTCATGTCTATCCTTTCGGGAAGAAAGTCCTCGACGTCCTCAATCAGATCATCGCGACTGCAAAGGAAAGCAACAAGCGCCTCATTCTCGATGAATGCTGGCTCTACAAAATGCTTCCTGGCGAAGGCGGTAGCATCGCAGCTTCGGCCGAGGTTTATCGAAGGGACATCTATAGCTTCTGGGAACCCGCAGACGAGCTCTTTCTGGAATCAATGGCGAAGATGGCGAGCCAGAGCAACATCGAATATCTCTCTCCGTTTTGGAGTCATTGCTTCTTCGCACATCGTGATTATGATCCTGCAGATGAAAAGCTCTCATATCAGGAACTGAACGTGAAGTTTCTGCCTGAGGTCTCGCACAACATGGTGTCAGGGGAATTCAGCAAAACAGGCTCTTTCTATTCTGATCTGATCAAGAAATATGGTGGCGGTGGCAGTTCGAAATAAGCTGCGGAGCAACCCGAGTTCACCCCTTTCACGGCTGGCGCACCAGAGATGTCCCGTTTTCGCTTGACCGAGTCGGTATTTTTCGGGACATTATTGGCACATCGTGCAATTGTGCTGGAAGATCCATCTTTCCAGCTACTTATTGAGGATAAAACGACCCCCACCCATCCTAGTCTTGCGAAACAATTCTTGGGGTCGTCCGTTCCTACTAAGAACTCTCCAGGACAGATTTCCCCAAGTTCAACAATTCAACTCAATCTCCAATCATCAGGAAGGTTCCCATGAAACGAGACCTCTTTGTCCTTCTCGGACTGCTGTTGTCGTTCGCGCTTGTTTCGTTTGCAGGCGAAAAGAAGGAATTCAAGATCCCGTATGAGAAGTACGCTCTCTCGAACGGGATGGACGTGATTCTCCACGTAGATCACTCGAATCCGATTGTTGCCGTCTACATCGTCTATCATGTCGGATCGGCGAGAGAAGAGAAAGGAAGAACCGGATTTGCTCATCTGTTCGAGCATCTGAGATTCAATGAGTCGCAGAACGTCCCGCAGGGGGAGTGGTTCAAGAAGCTGCAGGGTGCCGGGGCGACGCTCATCAACGGGTCAACGAGCAACGATCGCACGAACTACTTTGAGACGATACCGAAGAACGCCCTCGAAATGGCGCTTTGGATGGAATCTGACAGGATGGGCTTCCTTCTCAGCAAATTCACCCCACTGACTTTCACCACGCAGCAGAACGTTGTGCAGAACGAAAAACGCAGGAGTGACAATAGGCCGTTTTCTCAATCCGGCGGCGTCGTGGACAAGATGTTGTACCCGGACACTCATCCGTACAACTGGGATGTTATCGGATCGCTCGACGACCTGGCGAACGCGAAGATTCAGGACGCCGTCGACTTTCACGACAAATTCTACGGACCCAGCAACGCGACCTTGGTGGTGGCAGGGGACATTGACGTCGCGCGGACCAAGAAATTGATCGATAAGTACTTTGCTGAGATACCGTCCTCTCCAAAACCAAAACTCCTCGACAAGATGCCTGTCAAGCTGACTGAGACGAAGCGCGCATATTACGAAGACAACCTGGCCAACGCTCCGATGCTTACCATGACATTCCCGACGGTTGAAGAGTACAGCAAGGATGCCTACGCGCTGCAGTCCCTGGCGCGGATCCTGTCCGTGAGAAAGTCTGCGTTGTACAAGATCCTCGTCGAAGAGAAGAAACTCGCTCCCGCCGGGGGTGGTGGTGGATTTGGAGGATTTGGGCGGGGTGGTTTCGGGGGAGGGTCGTCTGTGTCGGCGTCTCAACGCAGTCGCGAAATTGCGGGTACGTTCCAAATCACTGTTCGGGCATTCCCCACCGTCAAGTTGGGAGACGTTGAGGACGCTATCAAAGAGTCGTTTGCACGATTCGAGAAGGAAGGATTCACGGACAAGGACGTTGAACGGCAAAAAGCCGGTCAGGAATTCCGGTTCTACAATACCATCGGCAGCATTTCCGGAAAGGCCAGGACGCTTGGTGACTTCAATATGGACGCCGGATCTCCCGATTTTATGGCCACCGATCTGAAGAACGCGATGAGCGTAACAAAGGATGACGTGTGGAGAGTCTACAGAAAATATGTTAAAGGCCAGAACTACGTGCTCCTCAGCACGGTGCCGAGTGGCAAATCCGATCTTGCTGCTCCCAATGCGTCCGCATTCGTCCTCCCAGAAGAATCGGTCGAAAAGGCGGGCTCGAAGAAGGATGTCGGAACCTACAATCCTGCGCCCATTCTTTCGAAGATCGACAGGACGAAAGAGCCGGTGAAAGGACCCGATCCGTTGGTCAAAGTCCCGGCAATCTGGACCGGCAAGACGTCGAACGGAATCCAGATGTATGGAATCAAGAAGAGCGACCTCCCGCTTGCTGAGTTCTCTATCATCATCAAAGGAGGCATGCTTCTCGATCCTCAGGGAAAGACAGGCACAGGGTCCCTGATGGCGCGCATGATGAATGAGGGGACGAAGTCGAAGACTCCGATTGAACTACGCGAGGCAATCGAAGACCTCGGGGCAAACGTCAACATGAGCGGCAGTGAGGAGTCAATCACGCTGAGTGGAAGCTGTTTGTCGAGCAAGTTGAAAGAAGTCTTCGCACTCGCCAAAGAAATACTGTTTGAGCCTCGGTGGGATGAGAAAGAATTTGGACTGAGCAAAACCCAGGTAATAGAATCCTTGAAGAGGTCCGAAAACACTCCATCAGCGATGGCATCGAGTGTCTTCGATAAACTCATCTACGGTTCGGACAACCTGTTGGCTAAGCCGGCAACGGGGACGCAAAAGACCGTTGAAGCAATCACGCTCGATGACCTCAAAGCATACTACGATCACAACCTCTCGCCATCCGTATCGAAGATCATGGTTCTTGGGGATATTTCCAAAGAAGACGCCATCAAGCTCTTCGATGGCTTGAAGTACTGGAAAGCGAAAGAGGTAAAACTCCCTGAGATAAAGATCACTGAGCCTGCAAAGCCGGGAGTGTATTTCATTGATGTACCGAAGGCGAAGCAGACCTGGTTCAATGTTGGGCACTTCGGTCCGGCAGCGTCGGATCCGGATTTCTACAAAGTCACGGTCATGAACCACAAGCTCGGCGGTGACTTCTCGAGCATTCTGAACATGATCCTGCGCGAGGCAAAATCGTTTACCTACGGCGCAAATTCGAGATTCGCCGGCAATTCGCATCCGGGATCGTTCAAGGCTACCGTCGACGTGCAGACGAATGCAACGTTTGAGACTGCTCAGATTGTCAAGGATGAGATCGCGAAGTACCGTCAGGGAATCACGGCTGACGATTTGAACCTCGTGAAGAGCACGCTCCTGAAGAGCAATGCCGGCCGATTCGAGACTCTTCAGCAGATGGGCGTGATGCTGAGTCCGATCGTTACCTATGGCTTGCCGTTCGACTATATCAAGCAGCGTGAGTCGATGGTCCAGAACATGACCCAGGATGAGCACAAGGCTCTTTCGCAGAAGTATCTGCTGCCTGACAAGCTGGTCTTTGTCATCGTTGGCGACAAGGAGACACAGTTCGATAAGTTGAAGGAACTGGGTCTTGGCGATCCGATTCTTCTGGACAAGGATGCGAAGCCGGTAAAGAAGTAGTCAGAACGTTGCACGCTTACATTACATCAGAAACGCCCCTTTGTGGGGCGTTTCTGCTTTCATACGGGCTCTTTCCTGCATGAAGCTCTCCGTATTGCGTTTCACTTCCGTCAGGTGTCGGGGTCCACACCCTGACACGTTTTTTTTTCGTGATGGCCAACGAGGTGTCACGAAATGGTTCATGACACCCCAGAAGGCTGAGTATGCGATAGCCCCGAATCTGCCTTCAAAAAGTTGATATCCTGCTTGGCAATCCCCGTGTTGCGTTTCACTTTGAACTGCAGTAGCTTTGTAGTGCTGTAACGACCCACCAACACCGTGGAAACACCATAGAAGTCATTCTTTGACCTCCGATTCCCACCACGTAGGAGGCTCCTATGATCGGGGTGACTGTCTCACATTACCGAATTCTCGTGAAGTTTGGGGGGAGGGGATCCCGCTGAGCGGAGTCCGATCCCCATTTGGGGACCAAGATCTCGTCCCGTAAACGGGACGGACGAAAGCGGAACAAGATCCTCGAGGGATGAGGCCCCGCAGCGAGCGCGCTACCCTGTCGTTGTGCGCAATTCTCGGGGAAAAAGGTTAACCGAGAGCTCTCCCATTCTTGTTCAATAACAATCGGAGGGATCTATGAAAATCGGGATTGTTGGAACGGGCTTTGTTGGCTCAACGGCGGCGTACGCGATGGTTATGCGGGGGGTGGGGCGGGAAATCGTTCTTGTGGATGTCAACAAAGATCGTGCACGGGCGGAGGCGGACGATATCCTCCATGCTGTGCCATTCGCGCATCCAATTGAAATTGTTGCCGGGGACTACCATGATCTCGCTGGATCGCGTGTTATCGTCGTTACTGCGGGTGCAAACCAGCGCCCCGGAGAAACTCGTCTCGATCTTCTGAAACGCAACGCGGCGGTGTTGCAGGATGTAATCCCCCGCATCCTTGAGCATGCGCCTGAAGCAATCCTCGTGGTGGCGACAAACCCCGTCGACGTCATGACGCACCTCGCGGCACGAGCTGCGGCAACGTTGGGCCTTCCGGGCCACAGGATGGTAGGCTCTGGCACCATGCTCGACACAGCCCGGTTCCGCTCACTGCTGGGGAGACACGTCGGCGTTGATTCTTCTCATGTCCACGCGTATGTGTTAGGCGAGCATGGCGATTCGGAAGTCCTCACCTGGTCTCTTGCAACTGTAGGAGGTATGCCTCTCGCCGAATTCTGCCGCCAGCGGGGAATCAAGCTCGACGATGCAGTGCGGTCCGACATCGACACAAAAGTTCGTCGGGCAGCCTACACGATTATTGGCGGGAAAGGAGCGTCGTACTATGGCATCGGTAGCGCGTTGGCGAAAATCGTTGATGTCATTCTCAAGGACCAACGCTCGGTGCTGACCGTCTGCACGCCGCTCAAGCACGTCCTGGGAGTCGAGAATGTTACAGTCTCTCAACCTCACCTCGTCGGAGGAGGTGGAGTTTTGGCGACGTTTCCGCCCCCTTTGAATGACGAGGAAGCGCGACTCCTAAGAAAGAGTGCAGAGGTAGTGGCGCAGGCGATCCAGAGCATCGGCTGAAAATGTTCAGGGGGATGGAAGATGTGAAATGTTCACCCCGAGCGAGGGAGCGCAGCGACCGAGTCGAGGGGGATGATGGGTGATGGAAGATGGGAGATACGGGGATTGAGTCATCTGAAAGAGTATCGACGGTGGAACAAGTTGGGTATGCTCTTGAGAGAGTCGTTGCGCACTCGCTGCACCTGAATGGAGTGAGCAAGACTGATCTTGTCCCTGGAGATCGTGTCTTCGTGAAGACGCGCAACTCACTCTATGATATTCGCGTCCTTGGAGATGGCGCGTACTCTGTCTCCGGCGGCTGATTCGACAAGAAGGGATTTTCGCCGATGACAACAAGAATTGCCAGCTGCACCTGGGGCGGCAGTGCGATCAAGATAGATGTCGTTGCCGTCTGCGGGCTTAGATTGGAGTTTGGGAACCGGTTGATTACGAGCACCATACAAAAGATCATTCGTCTGCCCTTTGGATGGCAAAATTAGTCGTGTTATCGGCCAACAGCACCTTGAAAACACTCACAGGTAAAACGATGTACGGCGACGCCGGCAGGAGGCGTGAACGATGATTGGCAAGACTATTTTACACTATCACATTATCGAAAAACTGGGCGAGGGCGGAATGGGCGTGGTGTATAAGGCTGAAGACACCAAGCTCAAACGCACCGTTGCACTCAAGTTCCTCCCTAGGGATCTCGAGACCCACGAACCCGAACGTGCCAGGTTTCTGCAAGAGGCCCAGGCAGCTTCAGCGCTGAACCACCCCAACGTCTGCACCATCTACGACATCTGTGAGCATGAAACTCAGCAATTCATCGTGATGGAGTATGTCGACGGCAAGACGTTAAGACAGATGGTCCCTTTGCAGAAGACGCAGACTGCCATCGACTATGCGATACAGATTGGTAAAGCGCTGCAGGAAGCGCACGGCAAAGGGATCGTGCATCGTGACATCAAGACCGACAACATTATGGTCAACTCGAAGAACCAGATCAAGGTGATGGACTTTGGGTTGGCCAAGTTGAAGGGGTCGCTGAAGCTCACGAGGACCTCGAGCACCGTGGGGACCCTTGCATACATGGCGCCTGAGCAGATCGAAGGGGGTGAGGTGGATGCGAGGAGCGACATCTTCTCATTCGGCGTGGTGCTTTACGAAATGCTAACGGGACATATGCCTTTCCGTGGGGAGCACGAAGCCGCGATAGTGTATTCGATCGTGAATGAGGAGCCGCTTCCCATTCAGAAGTATCTGCCTGAGATCTCATCTGAGTTGGTGCACATTTTAAATCGGGCATTGGAGAAGGAGCCAGAGGAGCGTTATCAGTCCGTGCACGATATGGTGATTGACTTGCGCAGATTGAAAAAAGAAACAACGAGGGTAGTGAGATCAAGAACTGATGAAACCGTTGGGGCTTCTAGCCATCTGATTGGATTTGCACGCAAATCCGGTAAATGGCTGTGGATTACTCTTGGTGTTGTGATCGCAGCTGTGATTAGCCTCTACTTCATTTTCTTCCGGCAATCGGAAAAGATCGAGTCAATCGCTGTTATGCCATGCTCGATTGCGAAGGCAGACACATCAATAGAGCATCTTAGTGATGACTTAACAGAAAGTATTATCAGTGGCCTGTCACCGCTGCCAATGATCAAGGTAAAATCTTACAGTGCGGTTGTTCGCTACAAA
>JBGPAN010000065.1:0-11661 GCA_041480785.1 Bacteroidota bacterium
CAAAGATTGCTGCCAGCGAAAGATAGAGCGATGTTCCATCGAGGTTAAAACTGTACCCGGTCGGTATGACGAAAGAGACAATTCTCCGCGGCACCCCCATCGCCTCCATCGCCAGCATCGCTTTGGGAAGCGCGGCTTCCGAACTGGTGGTGGAAAATGCAATCAATGCAGGTTCCTTCACTGCATTGATGAACTGCCGGATCGGAACTCGTCCGATCACGGCGACCGTCCCGAAGACAAACACCACGAACACCACGAGGGAAATGTAGAGGCACACAATGAGCAGGCCGAGATTAATCAGTACCGTGAGGCCTTTGTTTCCGACGGTCACGGCGATTGCCGCGGCGACTCCGACAGGAGCATATTTCATTACAATGTTGGTAAACTTGAACATTGTCTCGGCGAGGGATTCACAAAACGAGAGAATCACTACGCGTTTTTCTTTCGCGATCATCGCAAGCGCAAAACTGAAAATCAGGGTGAACACAACGACCTGAAGCACTTCGCCTTCAGCAGCCGCCTGGAAGAAGCTCTGCGGGAACACATGAACCAAGACATCGCCAAATGTTTGTTTCTTCGCTACGAGTTCTCCCACATTGGTCGCCGCCTGAAGACTCACGCCAACGCCCGGCTTCATAATATTAACCACGGTGAGCCCGATGACAAGAGCGACCGTCGTCACCACCTCGAAGTACACCAGCGCTTTGACCCCCATTCTTCCAACCTGTTTCAAATCGCCATGTCCCGCAATCCCAACGACGAGTGTAGCAAAGATCAACGGGGCGACAATCGATTTGATGAGCCGGAGAAAGATGGTGCTGAAGGGTTTCAGTTCGACAGCAAAATCAGGCGCGAGCCAGCCAATGATGAGACCGACTCCCATTCCAACAAAAATCCATTGCGTCAGTGATGGTCGTGGAATCTTCATACGTATATCATGCCTGTCATCGGTAACACCGAGCGTGAGACTATTGCGTGGCGGATGATGATTTTCGCTTTCGGGTCCAGTAATAGTAGAATGGAAGCGAAGCAAGCAGCAACACGATGCCGATCACTGCGTTACGCGTGTCTTCCACCATTGTGTTGTAAATGAACCACGACGCGATTGCGACGAACAGCAGAGTCGCATAAGGATAGCCCCATGCCTTATAGGGTCTTTCCACGTTTGGCATTTTCCGCCGCAACACAATTACACTAACGGCTGTCAAAGCATAGAATCCCCACGATCCAAACACGACATAGGAGGTAATCTGGTCGTAGGTCCCGCTGAACGTGAGCAGCGATCCCCAGACACCGAGCGAGATGATGGCGATGTAAGGGCTGCGATACTGGGGATGCACCTTTCCGAACGATTTTGCAAAAGTTCCGTCAGCCCCGGCCGCATAGATGGAACGCGGACCCCCGAGCAACATACCATTCGTCGTTCCAAACGTCGAGCACATGATCCCGACAACAATGAGAGACGCACCGACCGGACCCAGGACAGTCTGTGCGACATCAGCTGCAATGCGGGGAGAACCCGACATTGATTGAACCGGAATGACATAGGCAAATGCCAGATTCGCGGAAAGATAGAGAACAATCACGGCCAGCGTTCCAAAGAGAAGCGACAGCGGGACCGTACGTCGTGGATTTTTGAATTCTCCCGCCGTGAGCGTTACATCAATCCATCCGTCATATGCCCATAACGCTGAGATCATGGCGAATCCGAAGGCCGATGTCATTTGACTGGTCCAATGGTCCGGCCACCATGGAAGGAAGTTTGCACCACTCCCCTTTCCGGAGAACAGGACGGCCAGAATCAAGCCAACCAAGGCCACGACCTTTGCCGTAGTGAAGATATCCATCACCCATCCGCCGAATTTCACTCCGCGAACATTGATAAAGGTTACAAAAGCAATCGTCGCAATGGCCACGATCTGAATCCAACCAAAGGAGAATTCCATCGGATGCCCGAAGAGCGACCATTCCCCTTTGAGCATTGTATTCGCTGGATTGAGGGCGGGAATGAAATATCCTAGATAAGTGGCAAACGCAACCGCAATGGCAGCGGCGGAACCTGCTTTGTTGATGAAGTAATCGTTCCAGCTGAAAAGAAATCCCCACACTCGTCCGAAGCTATGGCGAAGATAAACATACGGTCCGCCAGCCTGCGGCAGCACCGAACTGAGTTCCGCAAGGGTCAGCGCACCGAACAGCGTCAGGAGCCCTGCAACCACCCAGACGAGAATGATCGGGCCCATTGCCTGAAGATGACCGGCGATCGTTGCCGGCACGATGAAAATGCCCGAGCCGATGATGACTCCCATGTGAATGGCGATTCCTTCGCGCAGTCCAAGAGCGCGCAGGAGCTGGGGGCCACCCGATGGTTGCTCAGCATTGGATTCAGACGGGAGGGTGTTGTTCATGCCTTCACTTCTCCCCGTCCCCGAAGCCTGCTCTTCCAGAAACCATACGTGAAGTACAACACCAGGCCAATCAACAACCAGACTCCAAACCGGATCCAGGTGATCGCGGGGAGACCGAGCATCAGATAGAAGCACATGGCGATACCAAGCAATGGCACCCACGGCACGAGTGGAGTCTTGAAGACTCTGTGCCGATCAGGATCTGTGTGCCGAAGGATGATGACACCGGCACAGACAAGAACGAATGCGAACAACGTTCCGATATTCGTAAGTTCAACAATCTCATTGATGTTCGCGAGAGACGCGACAACGGCAACGACAACTCCCGTCCAGATTGTGGTGACATGCGGGGTTTGATATTTCGGGTGAACCCGAGCGAAGTACTTCGGCAGGAGACCGTCGCGCGACATAGAAAAGAAAATCCTCGGTTGTCCAAGCTGAAAGACAAGCAACACGGCCGTCATGGAAATCACTGCGCCAAGAGAAACGATTCCTGCGGCCCAGTTCAGGCCGAGTCGGGCGAAGACTGCGGCCAGCGGATCAGCGACACCCAGCTTATTCCATGGTTCAATACCTGTCAGCACGGCAGCTGTCGCAATGTAGATCACTGTGCAGACAATGAGTGATCCAATGATACCGATCGGCATGTCGCGGCCGGGGTTCTTACACTCTTCCGCAGCTGTGGAAATCGCGTCGAAGCCGATGAATGCGAAAAAGATGAGGCTGGCTCCGGTCCAGACGCCGGCGAAGCCGTTCGGCATAAAGGGGGACCAGTTCTCCGGCTTGACGTAAAAAGCTCCAACGCCGATGAAGAAACAGAGAATGACGAGTTTCAGGGCAACCATGATGTTGTTTGCCTTGGACGATTCTTTGATGCCGATGACCAGGATCCAGGTTACCCCTGCCACGATTGCAATGGCGAGGAAATTGAAGATAAGATGGAAACCATAAATCGTGGGAGCGGTTTGCCAGGCTTCATAGGGGAGCGCGATATCGGCGGAGATTGCCCCGCCCGCCGCCACAACGGCTTCTGCCGCCTGATGAGCTGATCGATAGTCCACGGCCAGCCATTCGGGAATGTGAATCCCCAAACCGAAGAAGAGTTGATGGAAGTACGCCGCCCAGGCAATCGCCACGGCGACATTTCCGACAGCATACTCGATAATCAAATCCCAACCGATGATCCACGCGACGAGTTCGCCGAGAGTTGCATACGAATAAGTATAAGCGCTGCCGGAAATCGGAACAAGAGCAGCGAATTCTGCGTAGCAAAGGGCACAAAATCCACATGCTACAGCAGTGATGATAAACGACAGCATCACACCGGGACCAGCCCCCAAGTGGCTTGGGCCTCCGGCTGCGGCAGTGCCGATGACGGCGAAAATGCCCGTCCCAATGATCGCTCCGATACCGAGCGATATGAGATCAACGGCACCTAGGGAACGCTTGAGATGAGTCTCGGATGAACTCTCAGCATCTTCTTTGATGAGGTCGAGATTTTTGCGGCGGAAGATGTGCATTGCCATTCGTTATTCCGTCCTCCTCGTGAGGGAAAAAGGTTTCTGCATCGTGTGAAGCAAAGAGAGTCTGTCCCGGAGCGCATCAGGACCAGGTCAGGAAACAACGTGTGCAGCAGCGTCAAATCAGTGGAAACGATAGCAATTATTGTGTGAATGTCCAAACGGATTTTGCGGAAGGTCGCGAGCAACAACATCCTTTCGAGAGGAGCCTAGCCTCCGAAGATAACGAGTTGAACCTCTTCAGGCAGCAAGCTGCTTAAGGCGGTCATCACACTCCCCTTCAGAACATATTCAAGCCGACTCCGCTGTTCTGCACCGATGATCACTCTTTCCACACCAAACGTTGCGGCCTGTTCAGCGATGGTGTAGCCAACGTCATAGCTTGGGATTTGAATCGTCTGGAACCCAAGCCCACTTTCAGCGCACAGGTCTTCGATCCACTTCTGCTCACCGTTTGTGGGCATGTCCAACTGGGCTGGCAACGACCCGACGGCAATCTCCTTCACTCTCAAAACGAACAAGAAAGCACTCCGGGCTTTGGCTTCCTCTATTGCGAACCGGAGGAGCCTCTCGTTTTTGACTTTCAGCGCAAGAAGGTACCTGGTACTGGGTATGACCTTTGGCCGCCGACGGGGTTGAACTGCCGGAGCGAGTGCGACTTCAGGCACCGTGGGTGGTATTTTCACAGGACGCTTCGCCAAAGCCCGAGCGCTGAGTCCCGCCACCAGGATGCTCGATGCAAAGATTGCTGCTTGTGTCTTGTTCACAGCAATAGATATTTCTATGGCAAGAAGCACGGTTGCCGAAACCACCATGAACCACCGGACTACTGATTTCAGACGAATCGTCTTGTCGGTTGCTGTCGACCCGAGGTTAATCGTCATCGCGCCTACCAACCCAATCGCGTACAGATGAGCAAGCATCTCCACGTTTCCGATCAACATCAAAACGAGGATGGGCATCCCTGTGGAAATGACGAGCGGGATGATAGGGACTCCATGACGATTCAGAATCCGGAGGGAAGACGGAAGTTCCCTATCGACAGACATCAGGAACTGGACAGAAATCAGACCATTGAGGGCAGTGTTGCCGGCGGAGACGAGAAGAACGCCAAGCGACAATGCAACGAGCCATCCGAACCACTGACCAACGTAATGTTCCCCAAGGAAACGAACCATGTCTTCGAGGTAGTCGCCGGGCTTCAATCCTTGCACGGCAAGCATGGCAAGACCTAAAAAAGCATTTACGACCAAAACCTTTGCGAGAATGGCAAGGATCGCTCTGCGGGAATCACGAGTTGGATCTTTCATCAGTCCGGTCATATTCGAAATCGCCTCGATGCCGGAAAGGCTGAGAACAAAGCCTGTGAAAATTCCCCAATTGTGGAAGAACCCTCCGTCAAGGGAGGCAATGGTCGCAGAGGTGAGTGCAGTCGGAGCGGACGCAACCACGATAACGAAGATGGTAATGAGCGTGAATGCTGTAATGACGAGCGCCAAGCCTCCTGAGTGCTTAGGTCCGAACCAGTTGACTGCCCCAATTGCCAGAATGATTATGATTGCCCACAGCGCGGGATGTTCGAGCCCAAAGTAATGGCAACCATCGAGCACGGACAACGCCATCGTAACAATGTAATCTGCCGCAAGGAGAAGGGCGCCGACGACCGCGAGCAATGGAGATCGATGGTAGACGGAACCATAGACACCGCCGCCATTGGGATAGAGCCGGCAAATCGTGATGTAATTGATGGCGACGAGAGTGGTCAGCACCATCATGGCAGAGAGATGCCAGAAGCTGCTGTAGCCGGCCAGGGCGAACCCGATCCCCAACACATAGGCAACGCTCGTTCCCCAATCGCCATCGAGGATAGCGGCGCTGCGCATCCAGCCCAATACGCGGGGGCGGCTGGTGGCGAGTCTGGTTACACCCGAAGAAGAGTGTGCGATGTCGGCGATGTCGTAGGACAACGTAGAGTTTTAGCTATGAAAAGCGGAAGCCGAGGCATTGCTGCCCCGGCTTTCCTTAGCAATTTCCGTTTATCATACTATTTAATGCGGAGTGACGCAATCGATTTTTCGAAGGCCGGCAGAAAGTCCTTCTTGGCGGGCTCGTAATAATTGACAATAATGCGGTAGAATTTGTCATTCTTGACAACAAAGTACACTCTGCTCGCAACGCCCTTCGACATCGAGTAGTTCAGGAAATGTGCCTTCTGACCGTCGATGGTGGCTTCTCCGCTTGAGGTCGCCTTGTAGGACTTTGCATTTTGATCGACGACTTTTTCGAGAGTGAGCTTTTCCGCGGGACGAACATCAATGAGGATGTTCGAGTCATTCCGATATCCCTGGAGCATCAGCATGAACTGGACTTTTCCCTTGGGAGCTGGTGTTGTAGGGTTGAAATTGTTCGGATATTGAATCGCGAGGACATCGTTCTGATATGTGTCATACGTTGTTGATGGAAGCGATTCATCAACCTTGGCAGCCTTTGCTCTCGGCAACTCCGCTGTTGCGATGAAGGTGTCAATTGCGGCCCGGTAGGGCATGAAGTAATCATTGAATGCCCAGAAGACCGCTTTGTACAGAACCGAATCTTTTAAGATGAATACTCGGGTTGCTTCGATCGTCACCGTGTTGCTGTACCGTCCGCTGTAACTGAACTTCAACGCCGGTGTGCCGTCTACTGTCGCTGGCTCGATGGGCTTTAGGTTGAAGCCGGATGCGTTCAGGTCGGTGCGATCGTCGTCGACGAACGCCTCTAGGGTCTTCAAGGTGTCTTCTTTCTCATAGCTTACGAGGATTTGCGCACCATCAGGGGCTTCCTTTGATGTTGGATCGAAGAACTTCCCAACGGCACCTTCAGAAGATGTGAAGCTGATTTTCCCAGACTCTCCGCCTTTGAACCATCCTTTCGGATAGTCGAACCGGACCTTGAAATACGGATCCTGGTTCTTGTCCCAACCGGCAATCGGTGGGAGAGGTTCTTTCTTCGCGCATCCCATGAGCCCAATCACCACGATCAAGGCAATGCCGAGCAGTTTCTGCTTCATCGCGTACACCCTTTCTTTGTGAAGTTAGTGTGGTTCGTTTATTCTGTTAAATTCCGAAGTACGATCGAATAACGTATCCAATGATAATCACCAGCGTCACAATCACCAGGCCCATAAACACATAGAATCCACGTGCCGGGTTCTCTTGCTTCTTCTGTTCACCTTGCTGATCTGCCATACACAATTCCTTTTGTTTTGTTTGCCGCAATTAGAACGTCAATAGTGTTCAACACAGACTGAGAATTCAATCAACCGGTATGCCGAGCAGCTCGAGGCCCTTCTTTGCTTCCTTGTTCTTCGGATCCAGCTTCATCACTTTCTTAAACTCAGCGATTGCCTCATCCTTCTCTCCTAGCATCGCATGTGCCTGACCAAGCCGCAGATGGGTCTCAGCGTCATCATCTTTGTACTTCGTTGATTTCATCAACGGGGCGATGCACTCCTGATATTTCTTGTCGACGAGAAGTGCGATGCCGATGTTCTTGTACGCTTCCGCGAGCTGGGCCTTGTTCTTTGCCTCATCGGCAGGGGGAATGAGCTTTAGCCATTCTTCATATGCTTTGCGCGACGCCTGCAACGAATCCGTGGAAAGCAATATCAACGCCCTGGCAAGATTGAACCATGCTGTTGGATAGTCCGGCCGTTTGGCGATGACGGTCCGATACGCAATGCGCGCAGAGTCGTATTCTTTCAGCGCCATCTTGCAGTTGCCGAAGTTCACATAGGCACCAAGTGCTCGGGCTGACGAGTCCGTCATAAATCGCCTTTGGAACATCGCGGCAGCCTTGTCGTATTTGAACTCTCCCATGTAGAGTGTGCCCGCCTTGTTGAACACTTCTTTCTGGTTCGGATCGAGCTTGAGAGCGCTCTCAAATGCCTCCAGAGCTGCTGCGTTTTGTTTCAATTCAACGTTTGCGTCGCCAAGCATGAGGAAGTCGCCCACTTTCATTGTATCGACCTGCTGCAACTTCGTGAAGGACTCAACGCTCTCCTTATACTTCTTTAACTCAAACTGAGCGGTCGCCTGATAACGCCACGCCTTGCCGCTCTTTGGATCGATCTTGAGAACACGTTGAGCAGCATCGACAGCTTCCGGATACTGTCTCAAATAGAAGAGAGCCTCTGAATACATAGCCCATGCTTCATCCGATTTCGGGAAACGATCGATAAAGAGCTTGAGGTACTTCGCCGCGTTTTCATATTGCTTCGGCTTGGTCGCCATATACATCTTCGCAAGATCCAGCAGTACTGCCTTATTCGCGGGGTCAAGAACAACGACGCGTGCATACGCCTTGGCGGCATCATTGTAACGGCGATCTTTGTAGTAAAGTTTCCCAAGCTTGTTGTACACCTCGGCCTTCATGGAATCCAGCTCTGCGGATTTCTCGTATTGAGTAATCGCAAACAAAGGGACGCCCTGTTTGTTATATGCGTCGCCGAGTCCATTGTAGATTGCTGCCGCACTCGGGTTGGCTTCCTTGGCCTTCGTGAGCTCCACGATTGAACGATCGACTGAATCAGCTCGAAGGAGCATAAGCCCCTTCGTCGTGAGAAGCTCCCAGTCGTTTTTCTTCTCCACCAAACCGCTATTGAGCGTACTGAGTGCTGCCTTGAGGTCTTTCTGGCCCTCATCAATTGTTGCGACAAGAATGTAGGCCTTGACGTTTTTCTCGTCGATGGCAATGGCTTTCTGACCCGCGATCTTGGCAGAATCGGGCATGGAGAGGTCAAAGAACGCCTGCCCGAACAGTCGCCATGCTTCCGCATTCTTCTGAGGAGCAGTAATGATATCGCGAAGAAGAGCAAGAGCTTCTTTTGCCTTGCCCTGATTCAGCAGATCCTTCGCTTTGTCCATTTGCGTCTGGGCTAGGAGCCCAGACACGAGCACTGCGCACAAGACGACGACAGCTACGAGGTTTTTCATTCTACATCTGCTCCTGTGTGAGTTGGATAGTCCGATATGGCATGGTTTTGGGAACAAGTCCCGCATACAAGAACACCCGTTGTCCAGTTTCTCCCGCAACGAATGCGCTGAATCCATAAGCAGGGCCCGGCATTTTCTCTGACGTGTAGATATAGAGAGAATATGTCAACGGGTACGCCTGATCGTAGATGTTCCTTTGGTTCAAGCTCACAGCTGTTTGCACTCCTTCTGAACTGGTTGTCAGAAGGTCCAGCAGCCGGACATTTTTCCTTGCGATCGCGTTCGCTGGGCGACTCGTGTCTTTCCACGCAGCAAATGAAACAACCCCGAGCGCTTCGGGGTGTGCAGCAACATACTCTATGATACCTTGCTGTGAAGTGGCCATCGCAGCCAGACTCGCGTCCTTGTCCAGCTTGAAGAAGTGACGGGTTAACAGCTCGTACAGGCCCGAGTTCTTCCCTGTCAGACAGAGTTCAATGACTCCATGAAGCTTTGATTCGGGCACGATATTCCAGAGTGCTGTTTTCCCAGAGACGATCGCTTTCAGCGTTTCCACTGAGATCGCCGGAAGTCTGTTTGACGGGTGAACGAGAACGGCCAGCCCGTCACGAGCAATTTCTGTTTCTATGACTTTGAGCTTGGCCTTCTCAACGGCACTCCGCTCTTCTTCGTTCAGCCTGCGATCCACCACAACGCACTGTGCGCTGTCGTTTACCATATCAACAATCGCAGCTCGGGTTGTCGTTCCCTGGGGTGTTACTACGACTTCAGGGAAGACACTGCGGTAGTCTGCTACCAGCTGCTGAACGAGCGGCAGGTGCGATTCCGTTGCAAGAACGATCAGTGTTCCGCTCCGGATATCAGACCCCTGCCGCTTTGTACAGCCTATGACGCTCAGCATAACGAGGATCGAGAACAAGACTGCAGCTTTCATTCTTCCGATCTTTCTTCCTGTTTTTGGCGCGTTCGTGTCATCATGAAACGATACACACAATACAGGATGAGCACGATGCCAAAGAGTATTCGAAACTGCACCGGCGTACCTTCTTTTGTCAGGACACCCGTCAGGACGAGAACCCCGACGATGCCCATCAAGCCGGATATGCCGTATCCAACGGACGTCGAAAAATCGACTAACTTCAACGGTTACTTTCCTTGCAGTTTGAACCGGAACGGAATCGAAACCCACACCGAGACCGGTCCATTCTTCATCATCGCCGGCGTGAAAACCCACTGCATAGCCGCTTCGGTAGCCGGCTGATTGAAGATTTCCGCATCACTCTTTTGCACAACTGCCTTCTTCGGTTTACCCTCTTTGTCAACCCAGATCTTCACCCACACGGTGCCTTCGACGCCAGCGCGTGTCGCCAGGTCAGGATACTTTGGCTGAACCTGCTTTACGGCCTCGGGCGGATACTCACACGCGACATACGGAGGTGGCGGTTCATTCTCTGAACCATCGCTCCCTCCATTTCCAGGCTCACCAAATCCCGGAGATCCCGGTTCGACCGCTGGGACGCCCCCGTTGAATCTTTCGTTCGGAGGAAGGGTTGTATCTGTATCGTCTCTCGGATCCGGCACCGGAATTGGGATACCAAACTTCGGCTTCATTCCGCCACGAATTACCGGCGTGACCCTTGGACCCCAGGATACAGGCGGCAGGATTCGGGCAACGTGAATTGGCCGTCCCGGGACCACGTATGTGTCTTCTTTGGTGAAATGCGCCGTCTCCCAAAAAAGACCAACACCCGAGAAGTGTAGAGCCAACGCAATCATCAGTGCGATCGCTGAATACTTTCTATGGCACTTTTTTATTTCAGCCGCACCATAACCTGTTTTGGATGGCACTTCGAGCTGTTCCATAGGTCTGCTCCTTCCTGACATCGCCTTTCATGAAAGGTAAACCGTCAAGATGAAGAGAGCGAACTCGCAACATGATGCATCAACTTGATCTGTCTGTCCGATCAAAGAACACAGAACTCTATTCTTATGTCACTTTCCCTGCAGCTTGAACCGGAACGGAATCGAAACCCACACCGAGACCGGTCCATTCTTCATCATCGCAGGCGTGAAGATCCATTGCATCGCTGCTTCGGTCGCCGGCTGATTGAAGATTTCCGCATCGCTCTTTTGCACAACTGCCTTCTTCGGCTTGCCCCCTTTGTCGACCCAGATCTTCACCCACACAGTGCCTTCGAGGCCAGCGCGTGTTGCCAGATCAGGATACTTTGGCGTAACCTGCTTCACGGCCTCGGGGGCTTTTTCGTACGGGACGTAATCTGCGGGCGGCGCTTCATCTTCTTCGATCTTGATTTCTTTCTCGCCAGTTGGGCCCTGATCAATTACCGCCGTCTGCTGGCTCAGTTCAGTCTGCGTTGCAAAGGTTGCTTCCGGGCTGACTTCAGCATCAGGCACAGGAACCGGAATACCAACGCTAGGCTTCACGCCGGCATTGGCAGCCGTCACGGATGCAGCCATCGCTTGCGTCAACGACGGAGGCGGACCCAGGTCACTGTACTTGACAATCAACTTCACCGTCCCGGTCGGTGCGTCTTCCCGGGTGGCATACAGAACCCCCCAGTAAGCACCTGCGCCCGTAAAATCGAGGCCCATACCGATCGCCAAAGCGATGGTCAGATACTTCCTGTAATTCTTCTTCAATTCGGGCGCACCGTAGTCCGTCTTGTATTTCACTTCAATTTGTTCCATAGGTGTGCTCCTTTATGAACCTCGTGCTTTTTGAATCTGGCGCTTGTCGTA
>JBGPAN010000066.1:0-11652 GCA_041480785.1 Bacteroidota bacterium
CTACACGCTTGCTCTCGGTAATCGTGATGTAGAAGTCCTTTTCTGATTTCGTGGACTTTACATCGAAGAAATACGTGCGTTTACCCGCCCGCACCCTCTTCGTGAAGATCTCATCTTTGTACGTGTTTTCCAAGGTCGTACAACCTCCCTTCAAGATAGTTGTAATGTTGGAGTTTACTGTTTAGAGTCCGATGTCCGGAGCTTACACTGTAGTCCCAGCCAAAGAACCCGCAATCCCCGACGCCCGCCTGATCCCGGCGGGGCATGCCATCAAGCTCTCGGATTCTTCCTCGCACTCACCTCCTTACGACGGCAATCTTGCCGGTGCTGGTTTGAGTTCCGTTTTCTGTATATGCCACAACAATATAGACTCCACTTTGAACGAGATCTCCCTGTCTATTCCTCCCATCCCAAAACGCCCGACCGCCCCCTTGTGCTTTAAACTCCCTCACGAGGGCCCCATTTGTCGAAAGGATCTTTATCGAGGATTCTGCCGCAAGATTGCGGATGGTTAACGGCGTGACGGACGGAACAACGAAAGGGTTTGGTCCCACGTCGAGCGACGTCATCGTCCGGGCCGCCTGAACAGGAAAGACCTCCAGGCTGGAAAGCCCTTTCTCAGTTCCGAAATAGACAATTCCCCGCTTCTGATCAAAGGCAATTGACCGTATGTCATCGCCGACGAGCTTTCCGTTCGTCGTCAGGACGGAATACTGCGCGAGGAGCTGTGTGCCATCGGAATTGAGTACGTTCACTCCTTCTTTTGTCCCCGCCCACTTGTTGTTGACGGCATCAATGGCAATGGCCTGAATAGTCTGTCCGCGCAGCGGTGTGTACGCGGTTTTACTGGTCTTTGGATTTCTGGGATCAGTGAAGATCGCCATTCCCAAGTCTGTTCCGACCCAGACGTCTCCGTCAAGATCCAGAGCAAGGGAAAGGATCGTGTTGCTCGGGAGGACGTCGGTCGGTAAGGTTCCCCATCCGCCAAGGGCGCTCGTCCCTGACACACCGAAATCTTCGTTGAAATAGTAGAGGCCTGTAGATGGCTTGTCGCTCGGCTCTGCGTTCGCAAACCACTTGGTGTCATATCGGTCAATGAGGATGTTCGTAAGGCGGCCGTCAGAGATCGAGGTACGGGGGATTGCCGTCCCATCCCCTTTCAGCTGCATGATGTGATAGCCATTCACGGCAGTGCGATCCACAATCCACGTGTTGCCTTTGGAATCGACCGCAGCTCCCCCAATCACAACGTAGTTCGGATCTGCCGGCACCGATCCAGCCATCGCCGGGGTGGTTGTCTGGTCCAGACGTCTTCGAATCGAATCGCCGACAACCTCGACGATCCCCACACCCCATGAGCTGACCCATACTGAACCTGCCGCACCGAGTGAGACCTTGTAGTAGTCGTCAATCTTCATGACCGGAAAATTTGCAGCTGTATAGTTTTTCCATCTGGAATCTTCCGGTGCCGAGGGATCATATCGGTAGAATCCCCTGCCGCGGCCGCTAATACCCGATGCCGCCCAGAGGACGCCCTGGTCATCAACAGCGATACTGCTGAAAAGGCTTGACATGGGGCCATTTGGTGCCTTATACTCCCAACTCACTGTCCAACGAGTGATGCCCTGCAGCAACGTGCCGACCCAGAGGGTGGAAGTCTGCGGTTGCATGGCGATGGAGCTCGCCTGATACTGTGAGTTGACGGCGATGACGGTTGAGGGCGCGGAGAAGTGTGTGAACGATTCCAGTCGGTAACTTCCGGCGTCGCCCAGGAGAACGACCACGTCGTTCGCCCGTCCCAGAAGGTCGAGAACGTACCGATTCGGGAAGGCATTGAGCGCAGAGAACTTCTTCCCATCGAACATCGCAACCCCAAATGCAGTGCCTACGACAACAGAATCGTGGAGGTTTGAGATTGATGTGCACTTATACGTCGGCAGGCCATCGATCAGGCCATACTGCGTCCAAGATGTTGGGGCCGAGAGATTGGGTGCATCAAGCTGAGCTGATGCAACACCAAGATCCGTCGCCGCCCAGATCCGATTCTTGTAGATCTTTACATCGTTGACCCCTGCCTGTGTCGAGAAGCCAAGGTTGGCATATGTGTCTCGGAATTCCTTGCGCGAGATCTGGAGAACGGAGATGCCGTAGTCTGTTCCGATGTACAACGAATCTCCGCGAACGAGCAATGTCCGAACCGTCTTAGCGACTTGTTCTGACTCATGGATGCTCCGAATCTCCGTCCATTCGCTCGTTGGAGGATTGAATCCATTCACAAATCCATCCGATGATCCCACCCATACCCTACCGGTTCCATCAAGAGTGACAGCGGTCAGGTCATTCGAACTCAAACCGTCAGAATTTGTGAATTTGACAAATCGGTTCGACGAGGGGATATAGAGAAACAAGCCGCCTGCTGTTGCTGCCCAAACGGAATCGGTGGTCACAGCGATGCCCCGAACCACCTTCATGTCGGTGAAGTTTTTCCAACGTCCAAGATCCAGCGAGATCTGCCGCCCGGCAACGAGAGCAGGGAGACTGACCAACAACAAGCACGCCGCAACCACGATTCTCTTCATGGATCTCAGACTCTCCATGCGGGGTCGACTGACCTCATTGCCTTTGCTGCATCCGACGAAACGAGGGCATTCATTCTCCCGCCGATTTCGTCGGTTTCGGAAGCATCAAACGGATAGAGGAGATGTGCTACTGAAGGGAATATCGCAACGCTGACGCCTTCAATGCGACTTGCTTTGTTGACGGCATACGTCCCATCGCCTACATGATGCTCTGAAGCGGCACCTTCCTGCAAAAGACTGCCGGTTGTAGAAAACCCAAACCAAACACTGATCGCGCTCTGCCTCACTGTCCCTGCCTCTGCCACCCTGCGTTTACGAGAAAAGCCAGCTTCGCATCGTTTCAACTACATGCATCGGTACCGTAAAGAGACCAAGCGTGTGGTCATCATTTTTCTTGCCACCGTGGAAATCCGACCCGCCGCTTTCCAACAGAAAATACTGATTCACGAGTCCACGGTAGTAACCCATGAGCTTCTCATCGTGAGCAGGATGGACAACCTCGATGCCATCAAGCCCATTCTTGATCAGCTGAGACAGATCAAATTCATTCAGGTACTTGCCGGGGTGAGCCAAGAAGGACAATCCGCCGGCTGATGTGATCATCTTGAAGGCATCGATGGGGCTCAGCTGGTACTTCTTTTCAAACGCAGGCCCGCCGGTACCGATGTACCTGTCGAACGCCTCGTGATACGATCCGACATAGCCTCCATCGAGGAGAGCATTAGCTACATGGGGCCGACCCACCGAACCAACGCCTGCCTGTTCCAACACCGCTTCCATCCGCAAAGGAATGCTGAGGCTATTCAGCTTTTGGACGATTCGCTCTGCGCGCTTCAGTCGCTCTCTCCGGAAAAACGTCAGGTAGTCCAGAAGATCCTGATTCCGGTGATCAACAAAATACGCGAGAATGTGCACATCCTTCTCACCGAGAGAAACGCTCAGCTCAAGACCGGTAATCACCTCCATGTCGAAGCTCTTTCCCCATTCGATCGCTTCGTCCAGAGCGCCGACGTTGTCGTGATCAGTAATGGAGAGAACTGTCAGCCCGACACCATGAGCTCGTTGTATCAGATCATACGGTGATAGAGCACCGTCCGAGTGCGTTGTATGCGTGTGCAGATCTGCGCGGCTTGCTGAGGGTGGGGATACTTGAGACAAGTCCCCCTTGCTCCCAGACTCCACCTTCTGCGACATGAATTCTTATGATGATAGTTTGACATGTGAAGTTTCCAGCGATAGCGCCCGATTGGATTGACCCGGAGCGGAGGGGCCCCCACGGACATCCGTGAGGCGCGAATGCAGCTAGAGATAGTGTTTACGGAATTCTTCGTAATCGTTGATGGTCAATTTATTCCCCTCCAGCTGCAAATGTCCTTCTCGAATAAATTGATGAATCATACGAGAGACCGTCTCGCGTGAAGTTCCGGCCATGTTTGCCATGTCTTGCTGTAATGGCAATTCATCGATCTCCACTTTCCCCTTGCGGAACACACCGATGTCATCTGCAAGCATGAGGATCACGTTGGCAACACGACCGGATGCGTCTTTCAACGAGAGGCTCTTGATCTGCGCATCAGCTTTTCGAAGCCGGGTCGTGAGCTCGCCGAGGAGTGAAATGGCTACCTGTGGATGCTCGTGGAGCAATTTAAGGAAGTCGCGTCGGTGAATCATGAACAGCTCGGCTTTGGTGAGCGCCACCACGCTTGCGGATCGCGCCAGCCCGTCCAGAAGCGACATTTCGCCGAAGAATTCGCCGGAACCGAATATCGAAAGGACCACTTCCCGTCCGTCCTCATCCGTTCGCACGATCTTCACCTTCCCCGTGATGATCACGAACAGCGCCGCCCCCATCTCTTTCTCAAGGACGACGATGTTGCCCCTTTTGTACTTCTTGCGGAGGCCGAGCTTTTCGATCTTCTTCAGCTCGGGTTCTTCGAGGTCTGCGAAAATGGGAACGTTTTGTAGGAAGCTCAATTCCTCAACCAGGAGTTCAATCGTGAGTAGATTGCAGGACTTGGGAGGGCGATTTGTAGAACGGTGCTCCTGCCCCTACCGCACCCTTCGGGTGTTAAATATATCCGCATGTGTGATGAAAGTCAAGGCTAAATCCTTAACACAAAATGGCTTAAGAACACCTCCCATGAGCATGAATCTTTCCAGCAGACTCCCTTCCAACACTTCCCGCGACGCAACGACTCCCGCAAACCACATCAGATCCACGTCGGGACAGCCCGGAGATTCCACACCGCAGGCAGCCGCTCACAAGGTGGAGCGGTCGTACAAATGACAGCACGTCATCACCTTGGCAATTTTGACTCTTGCCAGCGCTCAAATCATTCCGCGACAACCCAGAACTGAACAAGCTCTTGGTTCGCGCCTACCGTGATGGAGCCCGGCTGTGTGACAGACAGTACAGACTCATAGCCACCGTTTTCGTAGAGTTCAGAGGGACAGGGTGATACGCTTAAGGAATTGTCTCTCGTAAGGTCTTCGACGCCGCTCATGGAGAGATGAATCACCAGGGTAAACCATTATGAAACGCTTCGCATTTTTCACCGGCTTCTTGCTCCTCACGACTGCCGTTGCTGTTCCTTTGTTCTTCCTCAAGAAAGGGAAAGCGTTCCGGCAGGAAGAGGATGACAACATCCGGTACGATATTGATGATTACATGGCTGCTGAGGGACTGTAGACTTCAGGACAACCGTTCGAGGATGAATTGAACGATGATCCCCGCGTCGTCGATTGGATGTTTGGATGGGGACTCAAATTCCGGAGTAAGTCTTGCCAGAAGTCTGTCGGCGGCGTTCCCCACATGTTCCGGAGTTGCCGGGTCCGAAGCAAGCGACCGAAGCTGCGTCATGAAATCCCTTCCGTAGTGCTCTTCCGGAACCCGTTTCTCCAATTCCACGATTGCGATTCCAACAGCCCTTCGCGCTGATGTTCGAGCCCTTCCCTGATTTCCGTTTCGTTCCGCTTCTCTCGCCCGCGCAAGCTCCAGATCTATTCCATCTCTCCACTTCATACTTCGAGCACCTGGTTGAGAATGCCAGCGAGGTTTTCAGGACATTCAAGTTGAGGGACATGACCGCACTGATCAATGAAGTGCACCGTCGAATGGGGAATGAACTTCTTTAATACATCGACACTCTTGAGCGATATCACTCCGTCCTGTTTTCCCCATATGATGCTCAGAGGCATCGTAAGATGCGAAATCTCCTCCTCGAGGAAATCGTTGGCTGCGATTGAGGCCACGAGTTCATTCATTCTGCGCGCCCCAAGCTCACGATAGATACTTCCTGCGAATGGTTTGAAATACCGTGGATAGTGAAACCACAGCGAGTTCAGGAGTCGTTGCGTGTCGCTTACAGATGTCAACGTAAAAAGGTCGCGCAGGTTTTCGACTCCTGGATAATAGACCCCGGTAGTGTCAATCAACACAAGATGTTGGACGCGTTCGGGAGAGCGGGCTGCGTACCGGCAGCAGAGCCACCCTCCGAATGACTGTCCCACCAAAATGACAGGTGTCTCAGTGACCGCGGCAATCAGCTCCGACAATGCCTCGACATGCTCGCTCAGTGTACAGAATCCTCTGACTGGATTCGCAGTGGAAAATCCAAACCCCGGTAGGTCGAGAGCGACAATCCGATGCGACTCTTTCAGGTGCGGCAACATCCTCACCCATGTACTCGAAGATGTTCCTAACCCGTGAACCAAAATAATCGTTCCCTTTGGATGGGAATGTTCCCGGACCAGATAGTGAATCGTACTCACCGTGCCCCTCAGCCTTTTTGCTTTCAAACCCGAGGGAACGGAATTGTCTACGGACAGACCAGTGAAGAAGGCGCAGAAGCATCGTCAGAATGGGAACTTGTGCTTGTACCAATGACGGGTCATTTCTAGCCAGAAGAAGAGACCTCGAAATTTTCCAAAGGGAGCATAGTGCTTTTCTATGGTTGAATCCTTCACTTTTCTCCCTTTCGTGTGGAGGTCGTAGAATCTGCGGCGGACCCACGAATCGAGTCCGAGATAGTCGTACCGCCCGAGCAGTTTCAGTATGTTTCCCGCCGCGTAGTCGCCCATGCCTTTGACGGACCTGACAGTTTTGAACAGGTCCTCCGTGGGAACCGGCGACGACCGCCAGGATTCAAGATCGAGCCTCCCGCTCGCAACATTCTCTGCCAATTCAAGAAGATACGGCGACCGATATCCTGACCGGATATTCTTCCTGAGAAACGGATCGGATTTTCCTGCAATGGCTTCAGGTGTCGGAAAAGAATACTTCCCGCCTTCAAAGGACCTTCCGAGCTGCGTCGTCAGGTTCAGGACCATCACTTCGGTAAGGGACCAGCTGCAATTCGTCGTGCAGATCATTTTGACGACATCTTCAAAAACCGTCGGTGAACGGAGCATCCTTCCGGCACCCGCTTTTGGTATCCAGCGGAACCGCGGAGAGCGCTGAGCTTCGGCATAGAATTCCGACATCTCTTCGTCGAGGTGCAGACACACTTTCAGTTGATGCTTGATGCACACCTTCTGGTCCCCCGTGAGCGCAGATTCGCTTCTGGCGAGAACTGTGATCTTGTCCCCTGCATCCCTCATGACACATTCCACGAGAATCTCATCCTCGAGAGAAACAATCCTCGAAAAGGTTCCGCTCTCCTTCTGAATGGAAAACGGCGGCAGGGCACACCAGCCATGGCTGTAGACGGTGCGCCAAAAGTTGAAACCGGGGGGAACCGTAATCTGAAACCGTTTAGAGATCATTACTTCTGAGCCGCGGATTGTCATGCTGGGCGATTTCCTTATCAATATAAAGACCGATACAAGGAAATGCAAAAGTCCCGATTTGTTGGTAGATTCGATTTGTTGCATTACCTTATTCTCCGCAGAGCATGGACACCACACCGGCAATCGAAGTCAGCGCCCTCGTCAAGGTCTTCGCGAAAAGGGATAAACGCACCATCAGAGCAGTTGATGGGTTGTCGTTTCAGGTCCCCAAAGGCTCGATCTTCGGCCTTCTTGGCCCCAACGGAGCCGGCAAAACGACGACTATCAGAATTCTCACGACCCTTCTTGCTCCAACAGGGGGTGAAGCGCGAGTGATGGGGTACGACGTTGTTCAGAATCCTCTCGCCGTGCGAAGGCAAATCTGTGTTGTCGTCCAGGAAAGCGCTATCGAACTTCACCTTTCCGTGCAAAACAACTTCCGCGTGTTCGGTCGATTTCATGGCCTGCTTGCCGATGAGATTCAACGGCGGACAGACCGTGTCAGCGAGCTCTTCGGACTCAGCGAATATTTGAATGAGAAGGGGATGGATCTGAGCGGCGGGCTCAAACGGCGGGTGCAGGTTGCGAAGACGTTCCTCATCGATAAGCCGGTGGTGTTTCTCGATGAAGCAACCACGGGGATGGATACGTTCAACAAGCGCGCGACGATTCAAGCCGTTAAGGAGGAATCGCAAAAAGGAAGAACCATCGTGCTCACGACCCACGTGCTCGATGAAGCCGAAGTGCTGTGCGATTCTATCGCCATCATGAATCACGGCAAGCTTGTTGCCCAGGGGAGCGTTGACAGCGTCAAGGCCTACGGACTTCGCATGATGTCGCTTTCGATGTCGTTGACGGAGGTTTCCCCCTCAACGATCGAGCTCGTTCGGACATATCAGCCGATCAGCATAGACATAAAGAACACAACGCTTGACATCACTGTTAAAGACGACAGCACGGTGCTCGCGATCCTTACGGCGGTCCGCCAACACACGGAGGTTCGTCATTTTGAAATCACGACGGCCAGTCTCGAGGACGTTTTCATTCAACTCCTCGACAAAAAGGCGAGGACTGCTTGATGCGAGAGATCATGGCCGTTGTCTACCGCGAGTATCTCGTCCGCATTACCGGTCTTACCTGGATGTTCTTTGACCTGGCTGTCCCCCTGTTGTATCTTCTGATGTTTGGAGTTGCTTTCGATCGCGCATTGGGCCAGGGTCTCAGTGTCGGCGGCCAGCCCATCAGCTACAATTCGTTTTTCCTCGCCGGCGTACTGTCGATGACCTGCTTCGGGAATGCGCTCAATACCTCGTACGGATTCTTTGTTGACCGGGACAATGGGATTCTGTTCGAGTTTCTCACGTATCCTATGACGCGGGGACAATTTCTCCTCGGGAAGATACTCTTTCAATGCGCCATGACGGTTCTCCAATCGATGTTGACGATCAGCGTCAGCGCAGTACTCCTCGGAGTCTCGGTACCATGGCACCTCATTCTTTTCGTCCTTGCTGCCATGATTATCGGGACGGCCGGATGGTTTTTCTTTCTCTCCATCTTCGCTTTCCTCATCCGCCGGAACGACACGTTCAACCTGGTCATCAATGTCATCTATTTCGTTTTGATGTTCCTCAGCAGCGTCTTCTATCCGTTGGAGAGAGTGCCCATCTGGCTTCGAACTGTTGCCATGGCCAATCCCCTGAGCTGGCATTCCGATGTTCTTCGATTTCTGACGCTTGGTGTTGGAGAACTCCAGAGTATCCTCCTGGAGGTTGCTGGCTTCATCCTCTTCCTGCTCGTCTCCTTCTGGGTGGCAATCAGGGCGCTTCAAAAAGCTCTCTGAGCTGCATTGTCGCCTCCGGCGGCATGATATGATCTTGTTAGGATGACTCTATGAGCAAACTTGGATTTATTTATCATCCCGATTTCCTGAAGCACGACACGGGAATCGGCCACCCGGAGAGACCCCAGCGACTCGAGGCGCTCGTTCAACATCTTCTCGGCACTCCTCTTTGGAGTCAACTGTCGCATCTCAGGCCTGAGCCTGCGGCGCTCGAATGGGTGCATGCAATTCATCCGGAGCGGTACACGTCGATGATCAAAAGCCGCTGTCATGTTGGTGAGCACGTACTCGACGAAGGAGATACACATGTTTCCAGGGATTCGTACGACGTCGCGCTCCTTGCCGTGGGCGGCGTGCTCATGGCTGTTGATGAAGTGATGACGAGAAAGCTCGATCGAGCGTTCTGTGCTGTGCGCCCTCCCGGGCATCATGCAGGGACTTCATCCGTCATGGGTTTTTGTCTTTTCAACAACGTCGCGATTGGTGCACGCTATGCTCAGCGCAAGCACGGCGTCAAGCGGATAGCGATCGTCGATTGGGATGTTCATCACGGCAACGGCACACAGCAGATCTTTTACGAGGACAACACTGTTCTATACATCAGCTTGCACCAGTTTCCCTACTATCCGGGAACAGGCTCGACCGGTGAACGAGGAGCAGGACCCGGCGAGGGCTTCACACTGAATTGCCCCATGGGGGCCGGGAGCGTCGACAAGGATTACATTGACGCGTTTCAAACCCACATTCTGCCTGCGTTACACAGTTTTCGACCCGAGCTCCTGTTCATCTCGGCCGGCTTCGATGCACACAAAGACGACCCGTTGGCGGGCATCAACCTGACAAACGATACATTTGCAGAAATGACTGACCTGCTTTTAGATGTCACCGGAGAGTATTGCGAAGGAAGGGTGGTGTCTGTCTTGGAGGGCGGATACAACCTACAGGCGCTTGCAGGTAGCGCGACGGCACACCTGAATGCGATGATATGATGAACGAAGGGCAGAGCTCCGTGCGTTGGTCCGCAGTCAGTGATGATGCGCCGTGAACCTGTTCTTCAGCTCATTCTCGAAAATGTCTTTTGACTCCTTCTCATAGAGAACGAAGCGAACTTCCCGAAGTACGGTTGCCTTAATCATGAATTCGATCGCAACGCCCACCATGACACTCGCACAATGAAACACCGAGAACCCTCCTGCGCCGGTTCCTAGCGCAGGAAGTGAAATAGAACCAAGCCCCTCCTGCTCCGCAAGCCACAGACTCCCGAGTGTCGCTTTCTGGATAAGATCCGCGCTCGTGCGGAGGTCCTGTCCCATCACTGCGGCATGAATAACACGTTTGGCTTTGAGTGCACCCGCCGACGTGATCACTGCCGTGCCCACTGGAATCGGTCCCTTTGCCATTGCTTCCTGCTCGATGACCGCTCCCCCTTTGTGCTTAATGGCGCCAGCAACTCCAGCTCCCATCCAAAGGTGATTGTTGGCCGCGTTGACGATCGCATCCGTCTCCTGATCAGCGATATCACCAAGGACGACGGTGATTTCCCCTTTTCCAACGTGGATTTTCATCGAACAAACTCAATGAAAAAGTGAAAGGGAAAGAAGAACGTTCTTCTAAAGAATTGAAGGAAGAATCCGCGGAGAACCATTAAAGCGGGAGGAGAATGCGAATGGTTGTGCCTTTGCCCATCTCACTGTCAATCTCGATCTTGCCGTGATGGTCATCGATGACCTTTTTCACAATCGCCATCCCAAGACCAGTGCCGTGCTTCTTTCCATACGTCATGAATGGTTCGAAGATGCGTGCCCTGACTTCTTCCGGCATGCCCGAACCTGAGTCTTTGAATTCGATTTTCACATGCCCATTGCTGCGCTCGGTCGAAACCACCAGGGATCCTCCCTGAGGCATGGCATCGCGGGCATTGCTGGCGAGGTTGTAGAACACGCGCATCATCTTGTCCTGGTCCATTCTCACTACGCCTTCGAATCGTGTGCTGCGGACCAGTTGAACGTTGTTCTTGCTCAGATCCTTCTCGATGAAGTCGAGCACGCTGCTCATGACCTGTTCGAATTCCAGTTCTTGTATGTTGGCAGCGCTCACGCCGCGAGAAAAATCGAGAATCTCCTGCGTCATGTTCACGAAGCGATCCACCTGATGGATCATATCGTCGGCAAGCTTTGCTGCCTCCTCGTTCCCCGATTTTCTCTTCATCACCTGTGCGTAGACACGCAGCGTTCCCATCGGATTCTTGATGTCATGGATGATGGTGCTCGCCATACGTCCGACGGCAGACAACCGCTCGTTTGCGACCATTTCCTGTGCTACACGGGCGTTTTCGACTGCAATCGAGGCGTGAGCGGAGAACGCGTCAATGAAGTGTTCGTCGTCAGCCGTGAATGATCCCACCTTCCTGTTCAGAAGCTGGAAGACCCCGATGATTTTTCCATCCTTGTTCTTCATCGGCATGCA
>JBGPAN010000067.1:0-11642 GCA_041480785.1 Bacteroidota bacterium
CAGGCTGAATGGTGAGCAGACAAAGCTTCTCGAGGAGACCTACAAGGATTTCATCCGCGGCGGCGCAAATCTCTCAGGCGAGAAAAAGGAGCGCTTCCGCAAAATCAACGAAGAAAACTCCATGCTCCGTCTCAAGTTTGAAGAAAACGTGCTGAAGGAAACGAACACCTTCAAACTCGTGATCGACAAGAAAGAGGATCTTGCCGGCCTTTCCCAAACCATCATAGATGGCGCAGCTGAAGCTGCCAAAAAGGCGAAGATGGAAGGCAAGTGGGTGTTCACGCTCCAGAAACCCAGCATGATCCCCTTCCTCCAATATGCGCAGAACCGTGCCCTGCGGGAGAAGCTTCTCAAAGGGTACATCATGCGTGGGGATAACAACAACGAGTACGATAACAAGGTCATCATCGCGAAGATCGCGGCCCTCCGCGTTGAACGATCGAATCTCCTCGGATACAAAACGTACGCCGATTTTGCGCTCGAGCAGAACATGGCAAAGAACCCGAAGACGGTGTATGAGTTCCTCAACAAGGTGTGGAAACCAGCATTGAAGGTAGCAAAGCAGGAACGAGATGCGATGCAGGCGATGATTAAGAAAAAGGGGGGAACATTCAAGCTTGAGGCATGGGACTGGTGGTACTATGCCGAGAAAATCAGAAAAGAAAAATATGACCTCGACGAGAACGATCTCCGCCCCTATTTCCTCCTGGACAATGTTCGCAAAGGAGCCTTTGATGTTGCCGGCAAGCTCTATGGACTGCAATTTATCGAACGCAACGACATTCCGACCTATCTTGACGAAGTGAAGGTGTTTGAAGTCAAGGCCAAGGACGGTTCACACGTTGGCATTCTCTATACCGATTATTTCCCTCGGCCGGGTAAACGGGCCGGCGCCTGGTGTGGCTCGTTCCGCAGACAGGAACAGAATCAGGATGCATTTATTACCCCACTGATGTATAACGTGGGCAACTTCTCACGCCCTGCCGGTGATATGCCGGCCCTCCTCAGCCTGGAAGAAGCGGGCACATTGTTCCACGAGTTTGGCCTCGGCCTGGCTGGGTTGCTTTCCAAGGTTATCTATCGAGGGTTGGGATATCCACGCGATTTCGTGGAACTCCCGTCACAGATTATGGAGGAATGGGCATTCGAGCCGGAAGTTCTGAAGACCTACGCACGTCACTATAAGACGGGCAAAGTGATCCCCCAGGGATTGATCGACAAGATTTCCAACGCCAGCAAATTCAACCAGGGATTTGCGACTGTCGAATACCTGTCCGCATCGTTCCTCGATATGGACTGGCATACCCTGACAGACACCAAGCCGGTGGACGCGAATGCATTCGAAAAGAAATCCCTCGGGAAGATTCAGCTCATCCCCGAAATCGTCGTGCGGTACCGGAGCCCATACTTTGCCCATATTTTCAGCAGCGGGTATTCTGCCGGATACTATAGCTACATCTGGGCGGAAGTATTGGTGCAGGATGCGTTTCAGGCGTTCAAGGAGAAAGGTCTGTTCGATCAGGCAACGGCGACTTCGTTCCGAAAAAACATTCTCGAACGCGGTGGAACGGATGACGCGATGAACATGTATGTGAAGTTCAGAGGCAGGAAGCCGACCATCGAGCCATTACTGGAAAAGCGAGGGTTGAAGTAGCTCAGCAGAGATCACGCTGTACAACAAAAAAGCCAGGCGCCCAATCGTGTCTGGCTTTTCTCTTATCAGACGCGCCTCAGGAGAACAACGGTCATATCGTCGCTTTGAGAAGCGTTGTTGACGTGCCCACCAACAGCCGCAAAGATCTTCTCCACCAACGATCCTGCGGTATCCTTGATGTTGTATTGCACGACTTTCTGCACTCGTTCTTCTCCGTACTCCTCCAACGCCTCGTTCATTGCCTCGGAGATACCATCGCTGTAGATCAGGAGCCTGTCTTCCGGGCTGATGAAGATTTCTTCCTCCTCATAGATGACATTTTCTTTCATGCCCAAAGCGATACCGCGGGTTCTAAGGAGTTTGGTCTTGCCCCCTTGTGAGAAGAGAATTGGCATGTCCTGGCCCGCGTTGGCATAGCGCAACGTGTTTCTCTGCGCATCCAGTATTCCATAGAACAATGAAACAAACGTTCGTGCATCAGTGCTGCGGAAGAGGAGTTTGTTCGCTTTCTCCAGGCAATCTTTTGGATCGTCATCAAACAGCGCCAGACTCCTGATGGTCGCCTGAAGGTTCGCCATCACAAGCGACGCGGCTAATCCCTTGCCGCTTACATCACCCAAGCCGATAGCGACCCGATGGTCATCGAGGAGAATGAAATCGTAATAATCGCCTCCGACATTCAGCGCAGGGACATTTCTGCCGGCGATGTCATACCCCCGGATATCGGGATTCCCCTTTGGAAGGAGGTTCGTCTGGATATTCCTTGCCATGCGCGCCTCTTCCTTCAGACGGATGCGAGCCTCCTCTGCCCGTTTCCGTTCTGTGATATCCCTGTAGATCGCATAGATACCCAGTTGTTTGCCCTCATGGACGATGGGGGCTCCGAGAATCGACACATCAATCAGTGTTCCATCTTTGCGTTTCCGTTTTGAATCAAGTTCGACGCGTTCACCGTGGATGACCTGATGCGAAAGCCCGTCAGCCTCGCTCCGGAAGTCCTGAGTCGCAACAAGATCGTTGATATGCATTCCAACCGATTCATGACGCGAATAGCCGAACATTCGCGTGAATTCCTTGTTCATGTCTACGATGATGTCGTTGTTGTCATGTAAGACGATTGCCTCAGGCGCAGCATTAAACAACTTTTCGAAGAACGTTTCCTGAATCTCGAGTTCCTCCTGAGTTTTCTGGCGTTCCGAGATATCCCGATAGACCGCATAGACACCCATCTGTTCGCCGCCATGAAAGATCGGCGCACCAAGTATTGAGACGTCGAACAGCGTTCCATCCTTTCGCTTCCGTCTCGCTTCAGATTCCACTCGCTGACCGTGTCCGACCTTGTACGAAAGATCCATCGCGTGCGAGAGAAGCTCGGGGGTGGCTACCAACTCATCGATGGGTTTTCCGATGGCTTCTTCGCGCGTGTAACCGAACATACGCGTGAACTCATCATTGATATTGATGACCCGGTCGTCATTGTCATGCCACACGATAGCCTCGGGAGCGCTGTTGAAGAGACGCTCCAGATATGCAGTCTGCACGCGAAGGTCTTCTTCTGATTTCTTTCGTTGCGTGATGTCGCGATAAATGGCATAATCCCCCATCTGCTTCCCATTGTGGATGATCGGTGCGCCGAGAATGGAGACGTCAACGAGTGTCCCATCCTTGCATTGTCGCTTTGTGTCCATCTCCACACGGTGTCCGCTCAAGACCTTCCGGGACACCATCTCGGCTTCATGCAATAACTCCGGAGACGCAACAAGCTGGTTGAGGGGTTTGCGGATTGCCTCTTCTCGTGTGTAGCCGAACATCCTGGTGAACTCGGTGTTGACATTCACGACGCAATCATTGTTGTCGTGCAGGACAATAGCCTCCGGGGCGGAGTTGAAGAGAATCTCGAGAAACGTTTTCCGAATGAGCAGTTGTTCTTCAGCCTTCTTGCGTTCTGTGATTTCTTCAACAATGCCATCGAAGTACATCGCTCTCCCCCTCTCGTCTCTGACTGCAAGGGCAGTCATAGCGACAACAATCGGCTTTCCGTTCTTTTTTCTGAGGGTAACCTCTTCACGGTGAGCTGAATCTTTTGCGGAGATGTTCTTACTCAGGCGAAGCCGGTCTTTGGGATTCTGATAGATGCGAACGACATCGATAGCAGTTAGATCTTTCCTGCTGCGATACCCGAGCATCTTCACGAGCGCGGGGTTCACTTCAAGGAATCTGCCTTTCAGCCCGGGCGTGCTTCGGAAAAGGCCGGCCGCTATGTTTTCGGTGAGCGTACGATATTTCTCTTCGCTTTCGCGGAGCGCTGCCTTAACGCGTGAACGGGCCTGGTCTGCATTAGAGAGCGGGGGCGGCGCGTCGCTCGCTTTCGGGGCTCCGGAATTCTTCCAGTTCTCTTTGTTTGCGCAGTCTTCTTCATTGGTAGCCAGCTAGATATCTTTTTGCATACGGAAAAAGGACAAGGATGTTTTGCGAGAAACTGCGAGGTATTCTCGTTGTGTTTGACCTCACAACTGCTGTGTGCCCTGGTTTGCCTGATGTATGAGCAACTAAGCCAAAGAGGGATGAAGAATCAATCAGAACGGTACGGCGGATATCAATTCTCCTTCGACAACAACCTGACTCGCGACTCCCCCCCAAAATGATTGCTAAACGACGCCGGAGAATGCCACCTCAATACATTCCCACTATTTGCATTTGTCTGAATTCGTGGATTTGCCAACATGAATTACTATCTTTGAGGAAACCAGACAAGTATTTTTTGAACTCCTGAAACGTTAGTCCTGAATGATCCGTTCGCTTGTTACCTGGTTCACTTCTGCGCTCTTAATACTCATCTGGCTCCCGTTGATGGCGATCAGCCGGTTGTTCGATCGCGACCCCGCATTATACCGCACGGGATACCTTTTCCGCAAGCTCGGCAAGGCAATGACATGGGCGAATCCAACCTGGAAACTGCACATTTCCGGCGAGACAATTTCCGATCCGCGGCACCCGTACGTCGTTGTATCCAATCATCAATCGCTTGCAGATATTCCGCTGATCAGCAACCTGCCATGGGAGATGAAGTGGATGGGAAAGGTGGAGATCTTCAAGCTCCCGATCATAGGATGGATGATGCGTCTCTCGGGAGATATTTCCGTCGACCGGAAGAACCCGCGCAGCGGCGCGCAAGCTTTGATCAAAGCACAGCGGTACCTTGAGAGGCGCTGCTCCGTGATGATTTTTCCCGAAGGCACACGCACACTCGATGGTCGCGTTCGCCCGTTCACCGACGGCGCATTCCATCTTGCCATCAGGGCCAAGGTGCCGATACTTCCTCTTGCGATCGACGGCTCACGCGATTGCATTCCCAAGAACAGCTGGAAGTTCGGAAAACCGTCGGACATCTATCTCAAAGTACTTCCTCCCGTTGACACGTCCTCAATGACAATTGACGATGTCTCCCGGCTGCGGGACAACGTTCGTCATGCAATAATGCGGGAAGTCGCAGCATGGCGATCGGTGCCCGTCGAGACGATTGATGGATTGCCCCCCCAGAAACCTTCTTAGATTTCGACACCATGGCTGTCGACGAAACGAAAGGAACAATGAATGAACGAAGAGCAATGGGTTCGCGAATTCCCCGCAGCAATTACAGTTTGCGATACCGAGGGAGTGCTGCTGGCGATGAACGAAAGAGCAGTTACGACGTTCGAATCCGACGGTGGGGCGGCTCTGATTGGAACAAATCTGCTTGAGTGTCACCCGGAACCCGCTCGCACGAAAATTGTGGAAATGCTGAAATCGGGTTCCCCCAATGTCTACACAATCCAGAAGGGCGGAGTCAAAAAGCTTATCTTCCAATCCCCCTGGTTCGTTGGAGGAACGTATGCCGGATTTGTTGAACTCTCCCTCCCAATCCCCCAACTCATGCAGCACTTCAACCGCGACACACCAACAGACTCATGAGAGTGGACTATTGCATAGGAGGAATCAATTCAATATTCTTTCTTGTAGAGGAGCACTATAGCGGACTTGATTAAACCCTGGTAGGATCGTCACTTTGGCCGGCAGCACAAAATCCTCGAAGGTAAGGTTACGGCTATCGGCAAAGACGCGGCGGGCATTCACTCACTGATGGTGGACGTTGCGAAGTACAACCAGCGTCTCCCGTACAAGATCATCACCAGAACAGATCTGGTGCCGCAGGGAATGCCCCCCGGATTCATTCTCATCGGTAATAGCCTCGAAATACTCTACAGCACCATCGATGACAGCGGTCGCATTCCGGTTGTCATGCCTGTGGAAATCCTCAACAAGACACATTGAAGGCGGGGACATTTTCATTTCAGGACGGGGAAGGTCTACGATTCGTACAACAGGTCAAAGACCTTTGACCCCTGGCGGGATTACCTGAAAGACATGGAGGTGCTTAACAGAGGAGAGCTTTGGCGACGGGATTTCCTTTTTTGCTTCTTCCAGCCCGGCAGCCAAATTTCGAGTGCGTTACCGAAGCACAATCATTGATTTCGTTTCCACAACGTCGCCAACAGTCAGCCGGTAGAAGTAGACACCACTTGGTACTCCCGATGCATCCCACCGAACAGTATAGGAACCGGATTCTCTCTGCTCGCTCAATATCGATGCAGCTTCCCGCCCCAACGCGTCGAATACCTTCAAGCTCACAAATCCACGACTGGTCAATCGAAATCCGATATTCGTCGTCGGATTGAACGGGTTTGGATAATTCTGGAGAAGCTGAACGCTCTCGGGGTTGGTTCCTGTTATGATCTCGACGCCTGTCGTCGCGAAAGCGGATCTGATGCCATTCCAGATTTCCGGTCTTCCCCCTTCATAACTTAGCGCCCAGATGCCGATGCCACCGATCGCACGGGAGTTCACCAGATTGTACTTCATCGCCAGGCTTAGACTGTCATCATACCACGTTTGGCGCCACAAGGAGCCGCTTTGATAGCTGAACCAGGGCACTTTTGTCGACTGGTCGAATGACTTCCCGTACGAACCTGCCATTTGCTCAGCCACAACATATGTTCGCGATGTCGCAGAACCGGTCGCACTCGATTTGCGCGCGGCACTCTGGACTGGCCAATCATATCCATACCATGGAAGACCAAGCAGGAGTTTTTCGCGCGGCACACCACTGGCGATATACGTGTCCACTGACCTCGTAATATTGTAGCTCTCCCCCTCCAGAGGTGCCACAGGACCGGCCGTCGTCGATCCCGACCAGTAGTAGCCGTAGCCCATGACGACGAGGTAATCACAAATCTGGGCAAGCTGGTAGAAATCCCATGACCCGGACCAATCAACAGCCGGTGTTACCATTGATATTTCCGCCCCCGGCAGTTGTGATTTGATTTGCGTGGTGGCGCGACGCATGAACGCAACGAGATTCGCCCGCTGCGTATTTCGCACTGATTCAATATCGAAGTTGACGCCGTCGCCACTTCTGGACTTCAACAGCGAAACGAGGGTGCTGATCATTCTCTGCTGCCTGACGGTATCGCCCAGAAGCTTGTCATTCTGGTCCAGGCCAAAGCTGATCACTGTAAGAGTGACTTTCACTCCCCGCTGATGCGCATAAGCGATGATAGGTGTTGTATCCCAACCTCGAATGCTGGTGTATCCGCCCGTTGCAGAGTCAGTCTCGTATCCAAAGTAAGCTATATGCGAGAGAGCATTGTAGTCGTAGGTGAGATATGCGCTCGAAGAGACCCAGTAGGGATGCCAGCCATACACTTTTTTCGAGAGGATCGCCTTCCCTCTGGATTTTGAAAGAAACGGAGTGACTGCGGTTGATTGAGCGCTCCAATCCACAGAATCGTGCCGATGGATCTCGTATTCCATCTGATGAATGCTCTTCTGCTCGACGTTAATCTGAGCAGACACTGCCAGCGGAAAGAGTAGGATGAGGACAATGAATTTCATTTGTGCTTCTTGTGCTCACTGGTGAGCCGCTCGGTGTTTTGGAGGTACTCAAGACAGACAGAATCTTTTCGCGCGCGGTAGGATAGCCGAAAATATCGGAGTGCCTGCTCAAGTTTTCCGGTCTCCACGTAGACGAGTCCCAGGTTAAAATACGCCATCGATGGTCTTGCCAGTGCCGCTTTCTGGAAAGACCGGACAGCGCCGATGATATCCCCTTTGCGCGCCATCTCCGCCCCTCGCTGCAACTGGGGAACGGATGGATGAATTTTTATGCTATCCCAGCGATGCATCTCAGCTTCTGACTGGTGAATGCTGACTTTTGCGCTATCGCGATCCTGGGCGATTGCGCTCGATGAGAGCACCAAAACAAATGTGGTGTCAGGAGACCGAATACTCTGCGCCAGAATCACCCCTGCCCAAAGCCCCATGAAGAGGAGTGTTTGCACAGTCTGTTTCATCGGCCATTCCAGCTTCGTTTTGTGAGTCGAATGAGCGTTTCCTGCCAAGGTTTTGGTCCACCACAGATCCTGCCCATTCGGACATTTCTTGTTGATGTCACCAGGGAGAGGCAACCCTATCCGCGCCGCGACATCGGGTTGAGTGACATCTCAGGCGGGCATGATTGATATCATGGAGAGACTCAGCGTTTGCTATCCTTTGTGAGGTCCTTCGCGACTCTCGCCAGCCGTACGAATTCAGAGCGGTAACCCTCAGGATCCTTACCCAGGGAGCTTTGTGCCCGGTCAATGAGGGCATCGAAGGATGCTTTCCCCTTGAATGGCGAATCGCGAAGGATCATCGCGAACTCGACCACTGCTGTCGCAAATTTGAAGTCAGCAGTCGTCTGACCGAAACGAAGAGGACGGCTATGAATAGGGAGTATCCTCAGAACACTCGTGGTGTCGCTGGGTGGCTTGTAGCGGAGCTTTAGCAGCATGAGCTCATCTGCGCGGGAAGATTCTCGGCTCACCGTGCGAACCTGATATCTGAGGGAGTCCACGTGTGGAAGTTCGATAGATACGCCGACCGGCACAATTTCGTAAAAGGCCGTCACGCTGTGACCGGCACCCAGTTCTCCCGCGTCCTTTTTGTCATTGGAAAAGTCTTCGCTTTTCAGGAGGCGATTTTCGTATCCTATGAGACGGTAGGCCTTGACAGAAACCGGATTGAACTCCACCTGAATCTTGACGTCCTTGGCGATTGTGAAAAGCGTTCCTGCCATTTGTCCTACGAGCACCCGGCGGGCTTCTGTGAAGTTGTCGATGTACGCGTAGTTGCCATTTCCTTTGTCGGCAAGCTGCTCGAGCCTCGAGTCCTTGATGTTGCCCATGCCGAAACCAAGAACAGAAAGAAAGACCCCTTTTTCTCTTTTCTCCTCTACGAGCCGAACGAGATCTGCCGTGTTCGAGACGCCCACATTGAAATCACCGTCTGTGGCCCACACGATGCGATTGTTCCCCTTGGGCAAAAAACTGGACTCCGCCGTTTTGTATGCGAGCAGGATCCCTTCGCCGCCAGCCGTGCTTCCAGCAGCCTCGAGTTCATCGATTGCGGAGAGAATCTTTGTCTTCTCTTTTCCTGATGTTGGAGGCAGGATGAGACCCGCTCTGCTGGCGTACACAACTATGGAGACGAAATCTTCGGGTCGCAATTGGTGGACCAGCAACCTGAACGCTGACTGAACAAGGGGGAGTTTGTTCGGCTCGTCCATCGAGCCCGAAACGTCAATGAGAAAAACGAGATTACAGGGGGGCAATTTGTCGAGTGCCAGATGTTTGCCTTGAATTGCTATTCGGATCAGGCCGTGAGAGGGTTCCCAGGGAGCGGCGGAATACTCTGTGGTCATCGAGAAGGGTTCTTTCTTCTCCGGTTCGGGATATTCATAGCTGAAATAGTTCACCAGTTCTTCGGTTCGAATGGCGTCGGGTGGGGGCAGGGTACCGTTTTGGAGAAATCTTCGAGTATTCGCATAGGAAGCAACGTCGACGTCGATGGAGAAGGTCGATAAGGGATTGAGGGCGGCGTCGAGGAAATCGTTTTCATAGGTCCGATCGTACTCCTCTGTGTTAAACTGGCGGGGAGCTCTCGCGACTCTCATACTACTGGTCGCGGCACGCTGCATGTCGGGTCGTGCACCGATGACTTCCAATGCCTGGACTTGCACTGCTGCTGCAACCATTTCGATGTTCACTCGCGCAGTATCATTCAAGGCAACGCGTACGTCTGAAACTGTGACGGGTCCATATCCGATATACGTCACCTTCAACGTGTGCGTACCAACAGGGACATTTGTCAAGAGATACTTGCCATTTACGTCCGTCGCAGCGCCAATTGTGGTCCCAACGACAATGACATTGGCTCCGATCAACGCATCGTGGGTTTCCCTGTCCGTGACCTTGCCCTGAATCCTGCCCACCTGAGCGATCAAGAAGATTGGTGTGAAGGCAAGTGCCAGTATTGTGTGCCAAAGAGTGTTTCGCATGGTAGTGGCCTCCTTTGGTATGATTCACTGAGGAATTATCAAGAACCGAATCAGTTGAAGTCTATGATGAACATGAACGAGACGAATAGCATGGATTCGAGCCGGCAACCAGTACATGAATGAGTTTCTTCTTTGCTTCCAAACTAGTGACCGGGAGAAATACCACCTATCACCGGCTTCCAGGCACACACCCCTGCCTCATCGCTACTTTCGAATCCTCTGTTCACAGACACAGTCGGGCTCAACAAAACTCTTCGGTGGAAATTGGTCAGCGCTGATGTTCTGCAACTTAGCGAATCAAGAGGGCATTTTCAAATGTACTCTGTTTCACAGCTTTTGGGAATGACGGTCCCCATCAACGGCTCATAATGCGTGCATCCTGTTCTCGCTTGCAGGTCTACTTTTAGGACCATTTGACCGACTTAAGGCACATTTTCAAAAAGCAGGAAAGAGCGGTTTTGGAAAAATAATTGAAACCGACAAAAATGCGAACGGCGTGTGGCTTCCTTTCATAGGTATCGCGAGTGGTCCGGGATACCCTGGAGGTTTTTCTTGCGTATCGACGCTGATCGCTCGAAGGAATTGAAGAAATTCTCAGCAACTGAAGCAGACTCTCATAATGAGACGACTCAATTGCAGTCGCGGGTCCATTTGATTTTGTCCTAGGACAAACATCCGATTGAGAGTCGAACTCGTACTGTTCTCCACCATTCCTATTCCCGCGACACAAGTGATGTGACCGGCGTCAACAAAAGGACCATTTCTTCAAGAAAAAGCACTACACGATCTTGCATTTTGTGCAATTGGTGCAGACGTTGTGTGCAACGTGTTCGGGAAAACCGAAACTGGATTTGCGATCCAGATTCAGCGAAGTTGTGCTTCCAACCAGCTTGAACACGACCCACTACCATTCACCTTCTCTTCAAGGCAAAAGAAAGGAAACTAAGCAATGACCAGATCATTCCTCTCGATCCTCACCTCCATACTGCTCCTATCACTCTTGGGCGGCTGCAAGAAAGATGATGCCAGCACCAACAGCGATCAATTCACCGACAACCTGAAGCTTGGGACAGGCATCAATGCTTCCAATCTAACGATTTCGGGAGAGACGACCACGTTCACCGCCACCGCCAACAACATGATCTTCTGGAGGCTGGAGAGCAAAGACGACATGGCGGGATCCTCGGTTACGATAAAGATCGAGAAGAACGTCAACGGCACATTCAGTACTGTGCAATCGTACCCGTTTCCCAATCCTCAGAGTTATGGTCACATTATGCTTTCAAGCTTTCCGTGGAGTACAGCGGGGAACTATCGCGCGACGGGAATCCTCAATGCTAATAGCAAGGTCGTCGCAACACGCGACTTCACGGTTCAATAGTAGAAGACATTCCTTTTGATTCTCTATCGCCTACCAAGAAGAGCTGTGAGGCATGAGAGCTTTCGAATTATCGGTAATCGGGTAGGAGGCGGGGTTGCCCCCGCCGTCCTCCCACACCACCGTACGTACGGTTCCGTATACGGCGGTTCGTCACATTAAATGGATGTGAGCGGCGTCTATGCTCATTGCCATCG
>JBGPAN010000068.1:0-11494 GCA_041480785.1 Bacteroidota bacterium
AGGACGAACAGCCCGTTTGTCGACTCGGTGAAGAAAGCTGCCCGAAACATCGAGGTGGGGATGGTTGTGATCGACACACACAACGGGCATATCAAAGCGATGGTGGGAGGCAGAAGCTTCCACGTATTCCGGTACGGACTGAACCACGTTACACAAATCCACCGCCAGCCCGGTTCGGCGTTCAAGCCATTCGTCTACACTGTCGCACTCGACAATGGAACCCCGGTCACCTTCACCCTTCCGAACCAGCCTGTGACGGTCATGATGCCTGACGGCACCCGGTGGACCCCGCAGAACTTCGACGGAGGATTCGGTGGCTGGGTTACGCTGCGTGAAGCCTTGAAGCGTTCCATCAATCTGATAGCAGTACGCCTCATCATGGAGATTGCCCCACCCAAACAAGTTGTCGACTATGCACATCGCATGGGGATCAAGTCATACATTCCGCCCTACGAATCCATTGCACTAGGAACCGCAGAAGTCTCACCGCTCGAACTCACGTCAGCGTACGGAGTCTATTCGAACGAAGGTGTTCTGGTCGAACCGATCGCAATCCTTCGCATCGAAGACAAGGATGGAAACCTGATTGAGGAAAACATCCCCGAGAAGAAAGAGGTACTGAGCAAGGAGACCGCCTACTTGATGACAAATCTGATGGAAGGCGGCGTGAATGAGGAAGGGGGCACAGGCCGGTCGGTTCGTTCGTTCTTTTCACTTCCGGCGGCCGGGAAGACGGGAACGACCAACGACTACGGCGATGCCTGGTTCGAGGGCTTTACCCCTCATCTCGCCGCAGGCGTGTGGGTCGGCTTCGATGACAACCGTATCAAGTTTGGAAGCGCTGACGGTCAAGGAGGACGGGCGGCTGCGCCGATCTTCGGACGCTTCATGCGGTACACGTACGATGATCCCGAAATCGGACTTCAACTGGACTACTTCAAAGAGCCGGACGGGATTGTGACGGACACCATCTGCGTCGACACCAAGAAGAAAGCCCGCGAATTCTGCCCTGAGAAAACGACAGAAATCTTCAACTCAAAATATCCCATCGGTCAGTGCGACGTTCACACCAGCCCAAACTGGCGTGTTGAGAAAAATCCAAGCAAGGTGAACTGGTAAAGGAGAGCATGCAGAAGTCAGAATTCAGAAGCGAGAAGCCAGTGCTCTCTTCAATCTTCTGGGCTTGGATTTTTCCTTAAAAGGCTTCAGCTCATGTATATCGGCGACCACCTGTTGACTCTTCTTCTGGCTATGATTGGCATAGGTAGGCCAAGAAGGTAGGTAGTCCTCAACCTGATTTCCCCACTGAACCCATCTTTCTCGTTCGCCTCGCGCAAAAAGTTCCAGATACGGACCCGGGCTGCAAGCTTGGATGATTTCGTATAACTCATCGGGCTTGCGAGAGTGTTCTCTTTTCTGACTCCTAATAATGTTCACTTGTCGCCTTCCTGGCTTTAGCGTTCGGATATTCCCTCTGATACCAAACAGAACAATCTCCGTTGTATTTCTAAAATAGAATCCAACGCCACGACCGTCAGGACCGCCGTCTTTGCGCACCTTATGCCACACGATGTTTGTCTTGTATTTGAACCCCCAAGCTTTCATTACCGCCAACCCTTCGTCCAGAAGAGCATTGGGAACCCACAAGTACAGATGACTCTGTTTGGCAGCGACCATGGGTATCGGAAGCTCCATGATTTCCTGAATTGATAGGGTTCCATATCGGGAGAGGCGCCTATGTTCCGGAGCCACTTTGCCGGTGCGATTCTGAAATCGCCATGGTGGGTCAGCTAAAATTGTCCCGAATTGACGATTGCCAATTTCGGCGAGGAAATCCTGAGAAGGTGTCGGCTTTTTTAGAGGCATTCCGCTCTGGCAATTATTTGTCGTGTTCACCCCAAATTGGGAGAACAATGAGAGTTCTACATCGGCGCGTATGCGCGATGCAGACGAGCCGTCTTGCCGAGTCATCATGATGGTTCCCCCTTTGTCGGACGTCAAGCAAAACAACAGGATCACCGCAACGGATCATGATAACTCCTGCAACTAATGTACACAATGAAAAAGACTTTGCAAAATTCTTTCTATCCAGATTGCAGATTCCGCCACAGGCAGTGCAAAAACTTTTGCTAGAACTCAATGAACCACATCTTTCGGTATACCGATGAGTAGAAGCGGGCATGGATTTCCGACACCCCGAGCGACACGATCCTCCAGTTTTCGCCAATGCGTAGTGGCCTCTCCGAATTTGTCTGAGACGAACGCATGTGCCCATCCTTTCTGGAATGATCCTTTGGAAGCTGTAGCATCCGCGATAATCTTTTTCTGCCGGGGAGTAGGAGTGTAGAATTTTGCGATTTTTTCTTGACTGTCGATCTTGCGCTTCACCGCGAACGATTCAACAAGCCCCCGTAGACCCTCCTGCAAGCTCGCCCCACGAGTGATGATGATCCCTATGGAAATCACCCCATCGGCATGAAGCCTTTTGAAATTCTCGAGATCTCTATCGAAGAATGGATCTTTGTTGTTCCACTCAATCTCAAGCGCGATTGTGCCGTTAGGAAGCCTCCTCACATGATCTATTTCATGAGAAAGAGACTCCTTTTCTTTTCCGTCCACTATCTTTTTTATCTCGAATACGTGCTTCTCCCATTTCCGATCTGTAAGGGCTTTACGTAGTCGTTGCGTCAGCTCCCCTTCGCCACCGCCACCATGCACGAGCTCCTCAATTGGGATTGAAACGTTCGATAGGACTTGCTCGAGCTCAACGACCACTTCCTTCATGTCATGTTTCAGGATGGCTTCAGCATGGTGGAGCGTCTTCACCTGAAACCCGGCTTTTTTCAGTTTCTCAAACATTGCGTTTCCCTTTCGAACCTTTTGTTTGTTTCACACCTTCCCAGATCGAAAACCGCGTCCAACTCCCTCCAAAATTAGTTGGCGCCCTTCTCTCATCCCATTCTGTCTGCTCGCTCCCATCCGTCAGCTGCAATCCCCCCTACCTACTTCAGAAGCTGCATCTTTCTGCTCTCAATGTGTCTTCCCGCTACAACCCGATAGATGTACACTCCCGAAGAGAGCCCAGATCCGTCGAACTGGAATCGATGTTCACCCGCGCTGAACACGCCTTCTGCAACAACTCTGACCTCCCGTCCCAACAGGTCGAAGATCCTCAGAGAAACATGCTGCTCACTGGGCAGATGGAATGCAATGACAGTAGCAGGATTGAAAGGATTGGGATAGTTCTGATAAAGTTTGAATTCCGCTATGACCGGCGTTTGCTCCTCGACCCCCACGACGCCCGATGAAGTCAGACCCATCACGTTACTGAGACCACTTTCATTCTGCAAGCGATCGAGGGCTGTGACTCCATAATAGTACGTCACACCGGGGGGAGGAAGCGGCTGTTCGGAATAGCTCGTGGTTCCCTGGATCGCTACAATGTTGCGTGCGTCATCGAGCTGGATCGGCAAGGAAGTTGACCTGTAGACGACGTACTGATCAGCCAGGCCGCCATCTGAGGCGGGAGGAGGTGCCTTCCATGATACATTAGCAGAGGAAGAGAATCTCGAGATTGTGAGTTCCGACGGCGCATTGGGCGGAATGGTCTCTTTCCACGGCATGATGGGCCGCAAAGCCGGGTATTTGTACAGATTCAATTTCAGAGAATCGGCGAATCCTTTCGGATTGTTTATAACCCCATAGGTAGCTCTGAAGAATACACTGCCTTGAGCATAGGCGTTCGTCCTATTCAACCGTATTTGATTCGCAAGCTCTGAAGCCGGCCAATTGTTATCGGTAATTCGATAAGCGGCCTGGCCTGGATAGAAATGCCTTCCATTCGCCACCGATGACCACCACGGCATCAGCTTTCCATAGTCCTGCCCACCACCGAATGCCCAGTAAAGTTGAGGTGTGATGTAGTCAATCCACTGCTGGTTCAGCCAGGTGACTGCATCGCAATAGACCTCATCAAACGAGCTCAATCCTGAGATGCCATTTGGCGTTCCACTTTTCCAAATCCCAAAAGGACTAATGCCAAACTTGATGTTCGGTTTTGAACCTCGGATACTATCTGAGACCATCTTAATGAGCGCATTGACGTTCTCCCTCCTCCAATCTGCCAGCGATAGACCTTTCGGATTGTTCTGGTAGAAGGTATCGGAGTCTTGGAAAGGAACAGCGCGGTTAAGAGAGTCCGTGGTCGGATACGGATAGAAGTAGTCATCAAAGTGCACCCCGTCGATATCGTATCCCCGCACAACCTCCATGACAACTGAGGTAACATATGTGCGGACCTCAGCCAATCCAGGATTCAGTATTCTAAGGTATCCACTGAGCGTTCGGTTTGGGGCATTCCCACTATAGATCGGGTAGTCTTTCGTGAGATCAGGCCGTCTGACCGCGATGTGGTTGGCAGCAAGAGGAAAGCTACCTACCTTTGCCTCAGCCCGATATGGGTTGAACCACGCGTGCAGTTCCATGCCTCGCTTGTGAGCTTCATCGATTGCGAACTGGAGTGGATCGAAAGGGGTAACAGGATTGGCTCCCTGAACACCAGTGAGCCAATAGGACCACGGTTCGATCATCGAAGGATAGAATGCGTCGCAAGCCGGGCGAATTTGAAAGATCACGGCGTTGATGCCGCGATATTGCAGTCCATTGAGAATAGCCAAGAGTTGTGCTCGCTGCGTGCTTGGAGAATCACCCGCAAGCGTGGGCCAATCAAGATTTGATACTGTCGCAATCCACGCAGCGCGAAATTCCCGCTTCGGAGGAACTTGGGCCAATGTCCATGAGGAAGTAATCAGCAGGGCAAACGCGAGAAAAAAACCGTGACAAGATCTCATGCGATAATCCTTGGTGGTACCGGCAGAAGCTAAGGGTTTCAACGTGATGTTTACCTGGCTGCTGAAAGACTGTGTTGCGGCGCCATCCGATAAATCAGACGGTTAATTCTCTTTCCGAATCCGAAGGGTTTCGTGCTTTCAAAGGCGTCCCCGCCAGCCCAACTTTGATCTATGAAGGCGGGCTGGGACTTGAGTCGATGACTGGCCTCTCCAACAGCCTCTAATGCTTTTTTCCTACAAGTCCGAAGGCGCGCTTGAGCGACGACCGAACTAACTCCGGCTCGACGTCGTCAAGGATCCGGACCTCTCCGAGACAGACGGGCAGCACAAAACGCGTCTTGCCGTCTACTGTTTTCTTGTCGCGTCGAACCGCATCGAGGACCTTCGACGGTGCCAAGGCATCTTTTTTGAATTCAAGGGGGATCCGGGAAACAAACGCTTCGATTCTCTCGAGTACCTCGATCGAGAGCAAGCCCATTTGTTGTGCGATGAAAGCTTCCGCTGCCATTCCCAGCAAAACAGCTTCACCATGTTTCAGCGAGCGGTAGTTGCCCGCGGCCTCAAGTGCATGCCCAACAGTGTGACCGTAGTTCAAGACTGCCCGAAGTCCGAGCTCCCGCTCATCTTCTGCCACGACGTGTGCTTTCAGCTCGCAGCACCGGGCCTGGATTTGCATGATGACTGCCTCGTCAAGCTTCATGATGGCATCCAGGTTCGTTTCCAGATAATTAAAGAACCCAGCATCAAAAACGACTCCGTACTTCACCACTTCTGCCAGGCCGCAGATCACTTCACGTGGAGGAAGGGTCTGAAGGGTCTCGCCATCGATCCACACGAATTTCGGCTGGTAGAACGCACCGATCATGTTTTTTCCGAGAGGGTGATTGACAGCAACTTTGCCACCGACTGAACTGTCAACCTGAGCAAGCAGTGTCGTGGGAACCTGGATCAGCGTAACCCCGCGCTGGTACGTGGCAGCAATAAATCCAGCGAGATCGCCGACAACACCTCCGCCGAGCGCTATGATGGCTGCCCTGCGCCCGGTCCGCCGCTCAAGGAGTGCGGTGAAGATCGCATTCGCACGGGAGAGGCTTTTTTGTGATTCTCCCGGAGGAACGATGATGGACGAAACGTCGAACTCAAAGTGATGGAGGTGCTTCTGAAACGGCTCGAGGTAGTGCTTTGCGACATTTGTATCGGTGATGATAACGACCTGTCGCGGAATGCCATGCTGTTGACAAGTCGGGGCAAAAGAAGCAGTCATCCCGGTTCCAAAATAGATCGGATAGCTCCGTTCACCCAACGCAACATCAACCTGTCGTTGTATCAAGCATCCCCCCTATACATCGACAAAACCGCGCAGCCTTCGAACGATTTCATCGACCGTCGTACCGACACGCTTGCGGTCGGTTTGAATGACAACATCTGCCCGTTCATAGAATTGTTCTCGTCGCATGAGGAGATCCTGTACCCGTTTCTCAATCTCCTCCACAGGCAACCGCTCACCTCCCGTTCCGGTGAGCAACGGCCGGTCCGTCCGATGATGAACCCGGTGAAGAATTTCCTCCGGTGAAAGCTTCAGATAGACAATGATCCCGCTCCCATGAATCAATCGAAAATTCTCTTCATCTGCAATGGTGCCTCCTCCGAGGGATACCACAGAGTGGGAACGGGTCGCGATTTCCCGGAGGGAAGCATGCTCAAGGGAGCGAAACGCTTGTTCGCCGTCTGCCGTGAAGATCTCAATGATCCGTTTGGCTGCCTTCTTCTCAACCATCTTGTCAATATCAACAAACTCGAAGCCGAGGGTGTTGGCGAGGATCGGACCGATAGTGCTCTTGCCACTCCCCATAAATCCGGCGAGATAGATAAGACTCTTCTTCTGTTGTTCGTTGTTCATTGATGAGTGTGCGAGACGGCGTGAGGAGTTCCCTTATTCCGAATCAAAAGACTTCGAAGACGAAGCCCAAACCAAACGTCAATCCATTGACGTTGATACGTGCACGGAAAGGCTCGTGCGGCAGAAGAATGAGAACACCGTTTGCTTGGGTTGCCTGCTGTTCGAATTTGCTTTCCGTGGTGAATTCTGGATCGCGAAAACGCATTTCAACCCGCGCGTAGAGGCGCGGAATGATCTGATAGTCAAAGTTGGTTTCCACATGAATTCCGTAGCTCACCGGTTTGTTCTGCTGCGGGGCTTCAGCGCCAGCAACATTCAGAACCCTGGTCCCAATATATGCACCGACGCCCCCGCCAATGGACAGCCGCATGCCATCGGACCCAAGAGGAATGGGGACATTGGCTCCCAGCTCAATCGGAATGAGCCTGAAGCCTTCTCTCACGGAGAGGCGACGCGGTGGAGTTGTGAAACCGACAAGCTGGTCCGCTACGTTCTCTTTGGAAAGGTACTCGGCGGCGATGGTGAGAGCGACGAACTGGCCTGGAATGTTGACCCGCACTTCGATCCCCGGACCGTAGATATTGTCGAGCGCGACATATTCCCCCCGCATGTCGCTCGACGGGGAATCAGGGTTGTTGAAAACCTTGGAAGAAGTTGTGTACGTGCCGCGGAAGGCGATGGAAAGGATTTTCTCGTTCGTTTGTGCCGGAAGTGTCCCTGCGAGCACGAGGATGGCAACAATCGACGGGAACACGCGCCTCATCAAGACCTCAAGATCAGTCGACAAATTGACACCGTCGTACATCTGCATAGGGCCGGATGAACCTCACCCGATGTTCCCGACCGTTGTATCATCCTATCAATGAAACGGGCGTTTCAAAGTCCTTCCGACGTCAGCGGAAGAACTTATCCCGCTGGTCATCGATCGTGGCCTTGTCCCGCAACGCTGTTATCCAGTCAGAGAACATCCGGTTGCGTTTCTCCTGCAGGATTTGGTCTCTCAGCGTGTTTTTCTCGCCCGCAAATTGCGTTGAATCGAATGCCGTCTTTGAAAGCACCTTCACGACATAGTATCCTCGGGTACCTTCAAACGGTTTCGAGAGTTCACCGGGTTTCACAGAAACCGCCTGCCCAATGAACGCGTAGTCACGTCCAACACCTTGCGGAGCATCCGTGGCTTTGAATGAACCTGTTTTTTGAACTATCACGCCAGGCATCGTGCGTGCAGCCGCAGAAAAATCCGTGGTCGGTCCAAGCGTTTTGCAGAATGAGTCTACCTGTTCCTTCAGCTTCTGCATTTTCTTTTCACGAAGAACCTGCGAGCGAAGAATCGACTTCACCTCATCGAACGGCCGAACGCTTTCTTCACGCACACTCGTAATCTTGAACACTGCCAATCCTCCTGTGACGGTGATCGGCTCACTGAGCGCATCGAGTTTTTTTGTGAAAGCAAAGTTCATCGCTGCATCGTTGACACCAATTCCCGGGATGACAGAGCTTTTGACAAATTCTGGAGTCTCTTTCACCGCATACGAACTGGCCTCTGCAGCTTTCTCAAATCCTTCTTCTTTTGCAAGGTAGGCATAGTCCTGAGCCTTTTGCGAAGCCGCATCCGAGCTCTGCGAGCTCATCTTCACCTTCATCGTCAGCACTGCAATGCGCAACTCGCGACTGTCCTTGCCTATCACCTTGATGATATGCCAACCGAACTGTGAACGGATCGGACCCACGATTTCGCCAACCTTGGCCCCGAACGCAGCCTGTTCGAACGGTTTTACCCATCCGCCTTTGCCTGTCCATCCAAGGTCGCCATCGGTCGCCTTGGAACCATAATCCTCACTGAATTCTGCAACGAGCTTTCCGAAGCTTTCGCCACTCCGGGCCCGGCGAACAATATCTTTTGCCTTCTGAATTTTCACGACAGAGTCCGGTCCTGCCACAACATTCAGGAGAATGTGACTTGCCCGAACAAACTCGCCGCTCCCTTTGCGCTCAGCCAAAACCTTGACGAGGTGCGCACCGGAGTAGTCGCTGATGGGTCCGACAATTTCTCCCTTTTTCGCTGAAAAGACCGCGCCCTCCAGTTGCCGGCTAAGATCTCCGTGCTTAATAAACGTTGAATCGTTGACTGGGTTCTCGGAATACGTCTTTGCGAGCTCTACAAAATCCGAACCGGCCTTGACCTGATCAAGCGTGCGGTTCATTTCTGTAAGAACAGCTGCAGTATCGTCTCTCGTTGGGGCTGTGCTAAACAGTACGTACTTCAGTTTTCGAGCGGGACGAACTTTGAATTCCTCCTGATTCGAATTATAATGTTTGCGGAGGTCATCGTCGCTTACCTGGACAATGGAATCCGGGACAAGTGTGTTGGGATCGAAGAGAGCATACTCTGCTTCCATCGCGACTGACTTGTCTTCAAAACGCTGGCGAATTTCAGGATCCGACACGCGGGTTGAAGCAAACAGAAGGCTCTGGAGCTTCTCGAGGCGACGCTGGCGACGTACTTCGCCTTCAATCTGTATCAGTATCTGGCGGTTTTGTGTGTTTTGGAGAGCCTGATCATACGCGGCTCTGTTGAACTTTCCGGTTGAATCGATGAATTGCTGGGCAATCATCTGAGGTGGATTGGGCCCAAGGATGATCTCGCGGACTTCGTCATCTGTCACAGTGATATTGAGGCGCTCCAGCTCGCGCTCGATGAGGGTTTGCTGCACCATCGTGTTCCACACCTGTGTACGCAGCTGCCGTTCTGTTTCATCATCCGGTTCAGCGTGCGACTGCTTGCGATAGGCGTCCGACTGCTGCTTCAGGAGAGCCGAGAACTCGCTGTAGGTGATCTTGGTTCCATTCACTATTCCAATGTAGTCACGCGATCCTTGCTGATGCCTCCGCCCCGTGATATCCATTCCCCAGTCGAGGACAATGTAGACGATGAAGAAAACGGCAAAGACAGCGAACGCCTTGGTAAGGTTGTTTCGGATTTGCGTCATCAACGGCATAACAGGTACATCTCCTGGAATAATGCGATGAGTTGGAACATGGAATTTTAATATAGCCGTGAAACCCTTGAAATGCAACGATTTTTTGGTGGTGTCTCAGTTTGCCCTATTCTGCCGCTTCCCCTTTCGCCTCTCCCTCAAATTCCACAGATTTTGAAAATTGAAAAACGCGAGGCATAGCTATGAATGAACTAAAGAAACAAACAATGATTCTAAACGAGCAGGCGACGGCAGAAATGAAGAGAAGGGTATTCTGGACGCTCTACGAAAAGGCCATTGAAATCGAAGCCCAACACGGCAAGAACCGAGTGGACAAGTTAGCCGAGCGTTCGAAAGAGATAGCCACCCATGTTGAGCGGTTGGTTTCCAGTCTCACAAAAAACTACAAGGCGACTATTTTTTAGGTTTGGCTTCTAGGGCTTTCATGGCTTGCAGCTCTTCATTTGCTAGTTGCAATAGGATATTGCCGTATATCGTCGTAGCAACGCCGGGTGCGTTGCCCTGCGAGAAGTCATTACGGCTTGGATTTGCCAAAAGCCCTGCTGCGAGTATGGCGGCGATGTGTTCATTCTTAGTCATTTCGGTTGACATGGTGCCTCCAATTATGGCTTTGATTTGAGCGTCTTGATCGACCAGATGATTGAACGAACAATTTGGAGTATCAAATATGGGGCGAGAACGAACATCCAAGCACTCAAGTCGAAATCTCTGCCGAACAGGTGACCTAGAAGTTCAGTTAACGCACTGGGCGGGCTGTATTGATACCATTTACTAACTAGCGCGTCGAAGGTGATTAGGGCGATGAGAAATCCAAGGATGAGAGAGGGGATAAAGATAATCCATTCACGAGCAATGATTCGCTTGGTAGTCATATTGCCTCTAGGGAATCAGTGAATTCACCCCATACTTCCATGACCATTTTTCCGTTACTAATAATGCGTTCTGAGAATTCGTCTAACTCCTTTGGATTCGCGGCAGTTGGGTTCGAGTTGAAACCTTTACCGATTGTTGCCTTTGGTTTCACTCTCATGATTCTTCCGTCTGATTCCATGTCCCAGAATGAATGCAAATAGAGGTCGCGCCTCTTTTCAAGAGCTTGAAGTTCTTCGATGAGCAAATCAAAAGAGTTTATCTTTTCGGGTTCTTTAATTCGGTGCTTATAGAGCGATGCCAGGACAACCAGCTTCTTTCTATAGCTTAACTCGCTTGCGGTCATGAACCCGGCTTTGACACCCTTTTTCATCGCAATTAGCGACGAAATGAATATCGAAAGCACATGCTCAAGCGCGTTGAAATGCACAGAGACTCGACCGATGCTCAACAATAGCGTTTCATCTCTAACGTGGAAAGGATAGGCTTCTATGCGGTCTGTTAAGTCGGTCATTTTTCCCTCTGATGAAGAGATAAAGCACTTTTACTATCGCGAGATAGACTCGCTTTATGTGGACAAAATGGACACCGAAGATGTGGCAAAAATCTTAGAGAACATCTCAAAATTTGTGGAAAAATACGTTAGGTTAAATTTATGCTTGACCGAGCAAGGAGAATTTAGTATATTCCAGCGTGAAGAACAAGCCCCAAAAGAGACCCCGCGACCCGAATGAGCTTGCAAAGTCCATCGTGTCGTTAGCAACCGGCGAACAGGTTGAAATCCTGCATGATAGCGGGAAGAACCCTGCCGCCGTGATGCTCGGACGACTCGGTGGTCTCAAAGGTGGGAATGCCAGGGCCAAAGCCCTTACCCC